>CAMJLB010000022.1 GCA_946406555.1 uncultured Prevotellaceae bacterium
AGCTGCTTGATGCCGAGCGACATCTTGCGCTCGTCGCGGTCGAGGGTCAGGATGACGGCCTCAACCTCGTCGCCCACCTTGAGGAACTCCTGTGCGCTGCGCAGATGCTGGCTCCACGACATCTCGCTGACGTGGATAAGACCCTCGACACCAGGCTGCACCTCAACGAATGCGCCGTAGTCGGCAATGACGACCACCTTACCCTTGATGTGGTCGCCCACCTTGAGGTTCGGGTCGAGTGCATCCCAAGGATGAGGAGTGAGCTGCTTCAGACCGAGGGCGATGCGCTTCTTCTCTTCGTCGAAGTCGAGAATCACGACATTGATCTTCTGGTCGAGCTCTACCACCTTCTTAGGATCGTCTACGCGGCCCCAGCTCAGGTCGGTGATGTGAATCAGACCGTCGACGCCGCCGAGGTCGACGAACACGCCGTAGCTGGTGATGTTCTTCACCGTGCCTTCGAGGATCTGGCCCTTCTCGAGCTTCGAGATAATCTCTTGCTTCTGAGCCTCGAGCTCGGCCTCGATGAGGGCCTTGTGGCTGACGACCACGTTGCGGAACTCCTGATTGATCTTCACCACCTTGAACTCCATGGTCTTGCCCACGAACTGGTCGTAGTCGCGTATGGGATGAACGTCGATTTGCGAGCCGGGCAGGAAAGCCTCGATTCCGAACACGTCGACAATCATGCCGCCCTTGGTGCGGCACTTGATGTAGCCCTGAATGATCTGCTGCTCGTCGAGGGCGGCGTTCACACGCTCCCACGACTTCGAGAGGCGGGCCTTCTTGTGAGAGAGCTGCAGCTTGCCGCTCTTGTCCTCAACGCTCTCCACATACACCTCAACGGTGTCGCCCTCTTTCAGGTCGGGATTGTAGCGGAACTCACTGGCGGGGATGATGCCATCGCTCTTGTAGCCAATGTTGACCACCACTTCCTTCTTGTCGACCGAGATGACCTTGCCATCAACCACCTGATGGTCGGCCACCTTGTTCAGGGTCTCGTCGTAGGCCTTGTCGAGTTCTTCTTTGCTCACGCTGGCCACGGTGCCATTCTCAAACTCGTCCCAGTTGAAGTCCTGCAACGGCTGAACGTTCTTTGTTAATTCTGACATTTGTTGTAAAAATTGCGCCTCCTGCAAGGAGACATGGCCTGAGCAGGCACTCGTCAAGCCGGTTTAAGGATTTAACTTCATTGTAGAGAGGCCCCATGCCTGCTTGGGACTCTCTGCGCCGGAGTGTCGGCGCAAACAGGTTGCAAAGTTACTGTTTTTTATCCAAATCACATTATTTAATATACGCAACAGAGCCTGTTTTACATTTATTTAGCATTTTTTACGGATAAAACACGCTCCGTTGCAGCTTTTTGTTTGTCTGTTCGCGCAATTTTATGTAATTTTGTGGCAAAATTTCAGTAAAAACACATCAACCTTATGAATAAGACCCACATTCTATTGCTCTCCTGGCTATGCCTCGCCTCTGGAGTGCAGGCACAGAAAGCAGGCGGCATCTCGCCACAGATGCTGCGCGACATTGTGAAAGAACAACAGCAGGACCCTGCCAGCAATGCCCTGCAAAACGCAGTGGCAGCCAACGCCATAGACGACCTGACGCGCAACCGGCAGAACGCCCGCGCCCTGGACACCCACTTCAGCATAGAGACCCGCCGGCAGAGCATCACCGACCAGAAGCAGTCGGGCCGCTGCTGGATGTTCAGCGGCATGAACGTGCTGCGCGCCGACTTCCAGCGACGCACCGACTCGCTCACCGTGAGTTTCTCGCAGGCATACCTCTTCTTCTACGACCAACTGGAGAAGGCCAACCTCATGCTGCAAGGCGTGATAGACACGGGCACAAAGCCCATCGACGACCAGAGGGTGCAGTTCTTCTTCCACTACCCCATCGGCGACGGGGGCACCTTCTGCGGCGTGGCCGACCTGGCCGAGAAATACGGACTGGTGCCCACCGAGGTGATGCCCGAGACTTATAGCAGCGACAACACGGCCCGCGCCCGGCAGCTGGTGGCCTCGAAACTGCGCGAGTTTGGACTGCAGCTACGCGACATGGTGCAGAAAGGCAAGAAGCCCGCTGCCATAGAGAAGGCCAAGACACGCATGCTGGCACAGGTTTACCACATGCTGCAATACGTGATCGGAGAGCCGCCCACAAAATTCAGCTATGCCTTCAAAAACGAAAAGGGCGTGGCCACGGGCGAGGCGAAGGAGTACACGCCGATGTCGTTCTACGAGGAGGTGGTGGGCAAACCGCTCAACGGCACCTTCATCATGGTGATGAACGACCCACGGCGTGAATACTACAAGACCTACGAGGTGGAGTACGACCGCCACACCTACGACGGGCATAACTGGAAATACGTGAACCTGCCCATGGACGACATTGAGCAGATGGCCATCGCTGCCCTGCGCGACGGCCGGAAGCTATACAGCAGCTACGACGTGGGCAAGCAGCTCGACCGCAAGCGGGGCTTTGCCGACACAGAGAACTTCGACTACGGAGCACTCTTCCATACCACCTTCGGCATGGACAAGGCTCAGCGCATCATGACCTTCGACAGCGGCTCTACCCATGCCATGACGCTCACCGCCGTTGACCTCGACGCCAAAGGCAAAGCCACGAAATGGAAGGTGGAGAACTCCTGGGGGGCCGACTGGGGGCAGCAGGGCTGCCTGATCATGACCGACCGCTGGCTGCGCGAATACATGTTCCGGCTGGTGGTGCCCAACGAGTATGTACCGGAGAAAGTCATGCGGGCCTATCAAACCACGCCTGTGATGGTGATGCCCGAAGACCCACTATTCCTGCCCGACGAATAACCATAGGAAAAAGACAGGGCCGTCTGGCCTGACCTTTCAGGCAGTAATGCCTGTCTTATGCTGCGGAGTAGCAAAACTATGTAATCATGAATCACCAATTAGACATGCATGGAGAAACGCTCATGAAGCAATACCGTGAGCGTCTTTCTTTATATGAACACTTAGCCCATCTGGCCGACACAGCCTTGCGCAAAGCCCTCGACGAGCAGCACGTGAGGGTGGCCACCATAGAGTACCGGGTGAAGACCAGCGACTCGCTCGCCGGCAAGCTGGAACTGAAAGGCGGAAAATACCACTCCCTCGACGACGTGACCGACATCGTGGGCATACGCGTGGTGACCTTCTACAGCGACGATGTAGACAAGGTGGCCGCCATCGTGAACGAAACATTCTACGTAGACAGGGAAAAGTCGGTAGACAAGCGCAAGCTGCACCACTTGGACAGCTTCGGCTACAACTCTCTGCACTATATATGCAAGTTGCCCAAAGAAATAGCCGACGAGCCAGACTCGCCGATGCTGAACAAGCTATCCTTCGAGATACAGATGCGCACCGCCCTGCAGCACGTGTGGAGCACGCTGAACCACGACACGGGATACAAAGGCGGCGTGAAGATTCCGCAAGAATATCTGCGGCAATTCAACCGGCTGGCGGGTATGATGGAACTGATAGACGAAGAGTTCAGCCGGCT
Source organism: uncultured Prevotellaceae bacterium (assembly GCA_946406555.1). Classification (GTDB taxonomy): domain Bacteria; phylum Bacteroidota; class Bacteroidia; order Bacteroidales; family Bacteroidaceae; genus Prevotella. The sequence continues at coordinate 3,523 of CAMJLB010000022.1, forward strand.
GCGCAACGTGCTGACCGACTACCGGCGGCAGATGATGGCACTGGAGGCATCGGGACAACTCGACGACGTGGACCTGAATACCGAGACCTTCCGCCGATACCTGGAAACGCACCCCTTCGCCCGACTGAACAAACGCATCGCTGCCATCAACCAAGCCGAGCTGTACCCCGTGACGCTGATGCCCTTTCTGCGCGTGCTCAGGAAACTGGGCATGAACACGCTTGGCGACGTGAACAAAATGATAGAAGAGCATAGCGATGATGCCTACCGGCTGGCCGTGGCCCAACTGGGAACCACCGACCTCGACATCGTATCGGAAAACATCGGCATTCAGAACCTATGTTATGTCTATGTCTTGAAGCAGGGAGGGGGGCCTGCCGGCATCCGGCAGATATTCGACTGGCTGAACGGCTATGATCCTGGCAACATTCAGCTGGCCAAAGAGCTGTTTGAGCAATCGCAGAAACTTTCATTGGTATAATAAACTGAACAATCATGGCTAACAGACCCCTGAACACCGAACTGCTTGACCGTGCCATCGTGTTTGCCGTAGAAGCCCATGCAGGCACCGAGCGTCGCGGCAAGGGCTCAGCGAGCTGCACGACACCTTTGCCTACAAAGAATTCGAGCAACTGGTAGATAAGGTCTTTGGCAGGAAATAGCATCACGACAAAGGCCGTGTAAATACAGCACAGGCGGGGTCTCCACCCCGCCTGTGCTGTCATTTCCGGCATTTCAGCCGCAGGCTGTTGAGCACCACGCTGACACTGCTGCAAGCCATGAGGGCCGATGCCAGCATGGGCGTAATCTGCCAGTGCAGGCCAAAGAGATAGGGCACTCCGGCAGCAAGGGGTATGCACACAAGATTATAGATGAAAGCCCAGAAAAGGTTCTGGTGGATGGTGGCCACTGTCTGCCGGCTGAGGGTGATGGCCTGCGGAATACGCCTGAGGTCATCGCCCATCAGCGTCACCTGCGCCACCTGCATGGCCACATCGGTGCCACGGCCCATGGCAATGCTCACGTCGGCCCAGGCCAGCGCCTGCGAGTCGTTGACACCGTCGCCCACCATGGCCACATGATGCCCCTGCGACTGCAGGCGGCGAACGAGGTTCTCCTTGTCTTGGGGCAACACCTGGGCTTGATAGTGATCGATGCCGGCTGCCTGGGCAATGGGTACCACTCGCTCTTCCTTGTCGCCACTGATCATGTGGATGTCGATGCCTATAGAGCGCAGCAGGTCCATGGCCTCACGGGCATGCGGACGGAGGACTTCTTCGTTGAGCGATGTATCGGTGAGCGTGCCAGTCTTGTCGACTACCATGGCGTCGACACGGCGAAGCTGCTCAAGGGCTGTGGCATCTTTTATCAGGATATTCATCTCTGCAGCTCGGCCAATGCCCACCATGAGAGCCGTGGGGGTGGCAAGCCCCATGGCACAGGGGCAGGCTACGACCAGCACCGAAACAGCAGAGAGCACGGCCTGGGGCAGCATGGCGGCACCACCAATGAGCCACCAAAGCAGAAAGGTGAGCAACGACAAGGACACCACAATGGGAACGAATACCAAGGCGATACGGTCGACAACCCGCTGAACGGGTGCCTTAGACCCTTGCGCCTGCTGCACCATGCGGATCATGCCGGCAAGCACGGTCTGCTGCCCCACCTGAGTGGCTTTCATGCGAAGGGTGCCACTGCTGACGATGGTGCCTGCCAGCACGGAGGCGTCGGGTTGCTTGGTCACGGGCACGGCCTCGCCCGTCATCATCGACTCGTCGACGGCAGCTTCCGTAGTGGCCGTCACCACGCCATCGACGGGAATTTTCTCGCCCGTTCTCACTTCAAGAATATCGCCTTTCTGCACAGCTGATATAGGAATATCGACAGTAGAACCATCGCCCACACAGTGGGCCGTCTTGGGCTGCAGACCCATCAAGGCGCGGATGCTTGAGGCTGTGCCATGCTTGGCACGCTCTTCGAGCAGACGGCCGGTGAGCACAAAGGTGATAATCATGACCGAGGCATCGAAATAGGTATGATTCTCTATGCCCCGGCTACCCCAGAACTGCTCACCCCAGAAGGTATTGAAAACGCTGAACACGAACGAGATGCCCGTAGAGAGTGCCACCAGCGTATCCATATTGGCCGAGGCATGAAGCAGCTGGCGGAAGGCACTGACATAGAACTGCCGACCGCAATAGACGAGATTGAGCAGTGCCAGGATGAGGGCGAGCTGATTGCGCACGCCAGTGCCATAGGCTTGCAATCCCAGCCACCCCATGGTGCAGGCCATACACAGCAAGGCAAAAAGCCAGGAAAGAAGCACCTTGCGGCGCAACGAAAGATAGGCACGGCGCTCCAACGCCTCTACATTACGGTCTTCCTCGATGACCATGTCGTAGCCGATGCTGGCCAATGCCTGCTGTAGCTGTTGAGGCGAGGTGAGAGCGGTATCGTATTCGATGAGGGCCGAGCGGCCAGGCAGGCTGACGCTGGCCGAGATTACGCCCTCAGTGGCATTGAGCTTCTTGTCGACTCGGGCTGAACAGCCCGCACACATCATACCGAGAACGGCAAAAGTCTTTTTCTGTATCATTTCTGTTTAGGACTCTTTGAAAATTTATATTGCAGGGTGAACATAAAGTAGCGTGGCAGACAGTTGCGCCACGTCTCGGTGCGGCCCTGCGCATTGATATTGTATTGCGTGTCGCTGAGCTGATGGAGCAGGTCGAAGGCCTGCAGCTTGGCAGTAAGACGCTGCTTGAAGAGCGAGCGACTGAGCTGAAGGTTCCACACGAGATGGTTGTCGTTCATCAGCGAACTGTAATAGCCACGGCGGGAAAACATGCGCACGTCGGTAGAAAGGTCGATGTGCAGGAAGGGTATGTTGTAGTTGCAGGTAGCACCATAGTCGAAGTCGACGGCATTGATGGCCTGAAAGTTCTGGCGGTCGCCGGTGCTACGGCGCCAGCTGAGGCTGCCGCTGAACGAGGCAGAAAGCTGGTCTTTCTGATATTGCAGTTGCAGTCGACTACCCATCACCCAGTTATGCACGGTGGAGAGCACGGGGTCTTGCAGGTAAATGTCGGGTATGTCGGCATCGAGGTCGAAAGCCATGTCCTGCAGCTCGTCGAAGGTACGGTAGCGAGTGTCGAAGTCTACGCTATGCCCGTAGCTGCCGGTGGCCTGCAGGGAGAGCAGCAGAAGTCGCCGTCGGTCGAGCAGACAGGAATAGCTGACGCCCAACTCGGTGCCCCAGTTGCCATCTACGTTGTCGTCGATATAGGCCGAGGCGCCGGTGGTAACATCGTAGAAGCGCTGCGTACCCACATTGTTGAGTTCGTAGCGGCCATTTGCCCACACAGCAAACTCACGCTTGAGTGAATCGATATTGACGGAGTATCGACCGCCCAGATGATGAGCGACGCGGGCTTTCAGGCCGGGATTGTTGATGCGCCACACCAAAGGGTCAAGTATTTCGTCGGTAGGCAGAAGGCTGGCCAGCTCAGGGCGGCTGACCTGCATGCTATACATCACATATTTTGCACCGCCCTTCCACCGATAGAAGCTCAAGGTAGGACAAAACTCGTTGCTGTGGCGACGGGCGATGGTGTCGAGAAAGCCATCGTCGTAGTGCAGCCGCTCGGCAATGTGGCGAAAGGGCAGCCTCAACGAAAAGAAAGCATCGTTGCTGGAATGAGAGATGTCGACACTCGCTTCGTAGCTACGCGTGAGCAGCTCGCTCTGATCCCAGTTGAATAAGTCGCGCACCAGCAGGAGCGAATCGTGGGTAGAGGGCAGCCAGCCCAGGTCGTGTGGTGCAAGATTGCCCAGCTTGCTGAGCAGATAGTTGAAGTTGTGATTGTCGTGGAACTCTTGCTTATAAGCCACGCCGGGCGACACGAACCAATTGGCAGGCAGGGCGATAGTATAGTTGCCGACAGCCTGCCACTCATAACTGTTGCTGTGGGTGTCGGCATAGCGCTCTATGCGATCGTCGGGGTCATCTGTCTGGGCATAACGCGTATGCTGGCGTGAGAAATTGTCGCTGGGTTTATTGCAGTTGAATGCAGCATAGGCAGAAACACTGAGCTGATCGCCCCATGGCAGCTTTTTGTAGTGGTTCAGGTTTACACTGCCACTGTATAGCCGGTATTTGTTGAACTGGCCGCGCTGCGACTGGTTGATGATGAACTGCCGATAGGTAGAGTCTATGCTGGAAGACGTAAGCCTACCACTGGCGATATTGAGGTTCAGGTCGACGTTGAGCTGAATGGGCAGCTTGAGCATGAAGCCATTGCGGGCATGCAGGCGGAAGTCTTTTTGCCTGCTCTCGTTCCAAGCACCACTGAAGATGCTGCCTGCGGCAGAGAAGGTCTCGGTGGTGGTACGGGTCTCGTTGGTGGCATCGGTCCACTCCAGGCTCACGCTGCCTTCCTCTTCGAAGTGCTTATCGGCATCTTCGGTAGAGAAGTCGAAGCCCGTCTGGCGCGTGACGTGCAGCCCCTGCGGCATCTCGCTGGGACTCCAGTCGCCCTCACTGCCAGGCTTACGATTTTCGTTCACATTGTTCACATTGCCGAATAAAGTATAGCGTGAGTGGTCGGTATAATAAAGGCCGAAGAGGCGGGCCAGCCACCGGTGCTCGGTGCCCATGCCTGCCTCGGCATTGGCTATGTAGCCACGGTTGTATTCGCGCTTGAGCACAACGTCCATGACATAGTCTTTCTTCTCTACCTCGCGTCCGGCCAGTCGGCTCTGCTTGGTGCTCTGATGAAACACCTTGATGTTCTGCACGGTGTAGTAAGGCAGGTTGTCGAGCATCACCTGGTTCTGGCCCTTGAAGAAATCCTTTCCATTGAGCGTTAGATAGTCTATCTTCTCTCCGTTGATGTAGATGTCGCCATTGCTCTTCAGCTCGGCACCCGGCAGCTGTCTGATGAGTCCGTCGAGCATAGAGCCTTCAGGCAGGTTGAAGGCGGCGGCATTGTAGACGACGGTGTCGCCCCGGTATGCAATCTTCACCTTAGTACCACGCACCATTACATCGCCAAGCGAGTCTTCTCGCCAAATATCGTCTTGCAGCATCTTCTTCTTCATGAGCATACGGGGCAACTCAATTTCGATGTTACGGGCCAGGTAGCGGAGCTCATAGTTGAGATAGGTGTCTTCGTAGCCCGCACACGTACCTTTTAATATAATATGCTGCGGCTTGGCTGGAACAGAGAAATAGTAATAGGAATTGGTGCCCCAGGTCCAGCAGGTCATGGTGTCGATGACGGTGGAGTCTTGGCGCATGAGCGTGACATGAGCTTTCAGCTTGGCCTTGGTGAACGAATCGTAGACCTCGCCATGTATCGTCACCTGGCGCTCTCGCTTATGCTTGGTACTCGTAGTATCGTCCTGGGCAAAGGCAGGCTGTGCAAACAAAAACAGTATGGCTGTAAGGAGAACTTGCAACATGATTGATAGTAAAAGAAGAAGGGTTCGCCGTTCCCCTTTAAGAGAAAAGACGAACCCTTCTTGTAATAGCGTTCTCGCGAAACCTGCTTAGAAGAACAGGTAGCGGTTGTCTACTACATTGGCTTTTTCATAGAGCTCCTGCATGTAGTAGTTCAGCGTGAGGCGCGACATTTCCTGCTTGAGCGTCTGCTCCTGCTGCTTCTCGTCGAACTTGGCACCCTCGCGCTCGCCACGCTTGAGCACCTGGAAGAGATAGGCTCCCTGCTGTCCCTTCACGGGCTTCTTGCTCACCTCGCCCTGCTTCACTGCAGCCACAGCACCGCTCAGGGCAGGCTCGCTAGCATGGGTAGAGGGCAGATAGACGGCATTGGCAAAGGTGATGACGGGCACGGTGTCGATGGTAGCACCCTGCTTCTGGGCATCGGCAATGGTCTTCACATCCTTCAGCTTCTGTGCCAGCATGTCGAACTTCTTGTCGCGCAGCACCTGCTGGCGCAGCTTATCCTCTTCGTTCTGCCAGTCGCTGTAGCCCACGGGGTGCACCTTGGTGAGTGCCACCACCAGCAGCTCGTCGTTGTTGCCACACTCGTAGAGAGGCGATACTTCGCCTGCCTCGGCATCGAAGATCCACTTCATGGCCTCGCGGGTGGCACGGATATCGGCCACATAGTGCTCGTCGTTACGCAGGTTGGTGCGCTCCTGCACCTTGAAGCCGAACTTCTCGGCATTAGCCTCCAGGTCGGCCAGCGTCTTATTCTCGCTGACGTACTGGCTGAACTTATTGTAGGCATCGCTATAGGTCTGCTTAGAGAAGTCGATGGCATGCTTCACGATGACCACGTCGTACTTGTCGACCATGGCACGACGGTCGGTCACCTGCACGATGAGGTTCATCTGCGAAAGCTCGAGGTTCCGGGTTTCACCCTTTGCCATTGAAATAAGAGCAGAAAGATAGTTCTTGGTATCGGCATCGAGCATCGATGAACTCTGATACATAGCCGAGGTGAGCCACTGTTTGGTTCCTTCCTGACGATACTTCACAGCGAGGCTGTCGAAGATGGCACCACCCTTCAGGGCTGTATAGATGCTGTCGGCCGTCTTGCGGGCTGCCTCAACGGTCTCGCCACCAACCTGAATCATACGGAACTCGATAGAGTCGGGCTGCTGGGTCTTAGAGATAAACTTCACCACGTTGAGGGTATTGTCGTAGCGAGTCTCGAAAGGCTCCGAAGTCTGGCCGACGGCCATCGAGTCAACCTTTGCTGCAATGTCGCCCGGCATGCCGGCACGGGTCATGGCAAAGCCGCTATAAGGCACCTGCGACTGAGCCTTGCGCAACACAGAGGCAATGTCTTCGCCCTCCTTCAGGCTCTTGGCAGCCTCGTTCATCGTCTTCATCAGCTCGGCACGGTCGGCTTCGGAGGGAAGAACCTGGAAGGCTACATACTTAATATCGCGCGTCTCTACTTCCTGCTTAAACTGCTCCTTTTCCTCGTTGTATTTCGCCTTGAGGTCAGCCTCTTCTACGGTCACATCATTGTCGTTGATAGTGGCGTATGGGAAGGAAGCCAGCAAAATGCTGCTCTCGATGTTCTGGTCGTTGAAGGAAGCCTTTGCCGACACGGGATTCGACAACATGCAAGCAGCCAACAGATTGTGGTACTTCATAGCAAGCGTCTGGCGGCGAAGGTTCTTCTCTACATACTGCCAATACTTATACAGGGTCTGATACTGCTCGGCCACCTGAGGATTCTGGGCCTGGGCATTTTTGTAATCAGCCAGGAACTTGGTGAGTTGGTTCACGTCGAACAAGCCAGTCTGCTGGTCTACAAACGGTGTTTGACGAAGCATCGGGTTCTTGCCTTCGTTCAGTATGTTCTGCAGTTCCTCGTCGGTAACGGTGAGGCCAAGCTTCTCGGCCTCTTTCTCATAAATCGTAAACTGCACAAAGTTGTTCCACACCTGATCTTTCAGGCGGTTCAACTCTTCTTCGCTGAAGTTGTCGCGTCCTTGCGTCACCTTCATCATGTCTTGAAATTCGTCGACGAGTGTTTGGAATTCCTGTACCGAAATTCTCTCTCCCAATACTTCGCCCACCTGCTGACGCCTTTCGTTGCCCTGTGCTTCGCACGAGCGGAAAAGCTCTTCAGCAATAAAGGCAAACAAGGCCAAGCCAATCACTACAACGAGTGTGGGGCCCCAGCTCCTGATTTTTCCAATTGCTGCCATTTCTGTTTTTTGATTTTATAATTTTATTTTCTTGTTTTCAAATTCAGCCGACAAAATTACTAATTTTGAACGAATTAACCACATTTTTTTACGAAAATTTGGCATTTCACTGACATTTACACCTATTTATACCCATTTCTTTATGCAGATTTATGCAGAACGATAGCCAAGAACGAGAAAAAAGTTGCAGGATGGAAGAACGGAGCAAAGCTCAGAAGGATAGTGAAATAACATATCGCATGCCCCATTTCGTGCTGGAGGGCAGTTGGGTATAGCCGAGCCGACGTACATATTCGACATGGAAGACCCGGAATATATTGTGCACGCCTACTACCAACTCGGTATACGGCCGTGAGGAATCCATGACATAACTGCCAGCGGGGAAATACATCAGTCGCGCAGTCCCGGCATTCTGTGCCAGATTAGGGTTGTTCTTGTCGGAAAGGCTTCCCCAAAGCATGCGAAAGCCGATATATTCGCGCCATTTCAGCCTTTTGAACAGTGGTATACGACTGAAGATTCTTCCATTGAGATCCCATGATGCCATGAACGACACATACCGGTCGTTCATGAACTCAAGTGTATTAATGAGACTAAAGGTCTCCGGTTCAATGATATAGGAGTGATTTGCCGGCAGATGGCACAACAAGGGATAGGGTACCCGATTCCACTGTATGGCTCCGCGCACCGAAGCATCGATTTTACCCCATGTACTCAACCAAAAGCGTTTGTAGGCATACGCCTCGGTGCAATTATAATTGTATTGGCCACCAAATACATTCTTCAAGCCCACGGTATGCTTGATGCCAAAGACAGGAGCCTCATGGTTGACAACCCTGCGAGAGAGTTTGCCATTGATGTAGGTCTCTCCAGGGGCATAGCGCAGACTGGCAGAAAGTTCGGTGGTTTTCATGAACTCGCCATTGCCACGCCGTCGCTGCCGATAGTCGGACAAGTAATCCTGACAAGACTGATTCAACGTTCGGAACGAAAGAGCACCAGCCGCCTCGCTCTCTTCGCGTTTGAAGCCAAAAGTGGCTTTCATACCCCAGTCGGTCTCGTATTCAAAGGTGATGCGATGCCGGTCGTAGAACATCATCTTATGGTCGTCGGCCCACTTCAGTGCCACCATGAAATTGTCTTTGTCGGTATCGAGGAAGCGGTCGCCTGGCGAACCCACGTCGTAGGTGCTTTGCACAGTGATGGCACGCTTGGGAAACTCATGGGGCAGATACTCCTTTGAATTCAGCGAATAGGTAGTTTCAAGACTGTAGTACAGTTTGCGACTACCAAAGCCATAGGCATAATAGCCAGAAAGGAACAAATGTTTGTTCAGATTGGCAGTGGTCTTGGCGCTCAGACGTACACGCCACCCATCAACAAAGTTGTGGGTAAGCAGGGTGTTTACCGGACAGAGGTCGATATAGTTTGGGCTACCCGTCTCTATAGAGTTCTCAAAAAGCGCCTTCAGGCCAAAAAGCAAATATTTCGCCCCTTTTATATTCTCTACATTCTTTACCAGCTCTGCTATCTCGCTTTCGCTTTTGGTCAGTTCCACCTGCCTGTTCTTACTCCAATAGGCTTGATCACGCCTCTTGGCATCTGCTTCGGTCACCTCTGGGCCGATAGTCGTGAAAAGCGAATCGGGAAGTGGCGCAAAATCATGGTCGGTCAGGCGAGTGGTACGAGTGACGGAGATGCTTTGCACAAAACTGGCAAGGCTAAGCTCTATCGCCATGTCGTCGACGGTCTGCACCCACTGCCCATTGGCGAGCCGGCCATACTCTTGCGTCACCTGCATGCCATGCACAAAGTTCAGCCTGCTTTTCTTCGGTATGGCAAGCTGTGCACGACGAAGGTGATAGGTCGAGTCGTCGAGAATGAAAAGTTCGCCACGGAAACCCACGTCTTGCTGATTATTCGGCAGGAAGTGCAAGTGCACACAACGGTCGCTGCCAACCATCAAGGTGTCTTCGATATAAAAACGATAAAAACGTATGCCTTCCTTCGACAAAGGGGACACGAAAGGATATTGCAACAAACGTATGCGATTCTGATAGAGGTCGATGTCGGTAAATACGTCCTTGACCACCACATTGAGCACGTCGCCAGTCTGGAAAAGATCGTTCACTCCATTCGAGCTATGCCCCTTTATGACGGTCTTGGCCGACTGATCCTTTCTGCGATATATCTTCTGCGATATGGTCTCGTCGACGTAAAGCGGCAGAATGAGCTTGCCTGTATGGGGCGAGGCTTCTATTTTGTCGAGCAGCCATGTATTGGTCTTAAAGGGTTCTGCGTTCAGCTGTTCGGGCTTCAGGTCGTTTGCAGCCAGCGTGATTTTTTCGTATTTGTTGTAGCTGTAATAGTCGTTCGCCTCAATTCTGTTAATTTCCTTTGCTGCCACCACTTTCTTCATGAGGTCTACAGCAGGATTGTTTTTACGACGATAGCGTTGTCGATACACTTCCACCTGCACCTCGTCAAGCTGCTGTGCATCAGGCTCCAGCTGAATGCTAAGCTTATGACTGGTGTTACCATCTACCGTCACCATGAAAGGACGATAGCCCACGGCCGAGAACGTGAGGTGCCAGCCCTCATGCCGGCCAATGACAAAGCGGCCATTGGCATCACTGATGGCGTTTTCCTGATGACCTTTATACGCCACGCTGGCAAAGGGGATGCTAACACCTGTCTGAGCATCGACGACAAAGCCCGTGAGGCTGTCCTGTGCGTTGACCGACAAACAACATAGAAATAGGAGAAAAAAGATATCTAATATTGTCCTGTTTCTCTTCATCGCTCAACACTCCGCTCGGCCGAAGGACGCTTGCAAGGCAAGAACGCTCATCGCTCAACACTCAACGCTCATCGCTCAACCACTTCTGTTGCCACTGACGATAGTAATCGGGCAGGTCGAGCATCAACTGTTCCTGTCCGTCAATGAACAATTGAGTGGTAGCCCCCTCGGCACATAGTACATGGTCGCTTGCACGGAACACTTGGTATTGATAGTCGAGGCGGGCCCCAGGATGAAAGATGTAACGGGTGTGTATTTCCACCTCGTCGTTGACGCGCAAAGGCGCAAAATACTTGGCATGCAGGTCGTAGATGGGTGCATAGATGCCCTCGCGCTGCATGTCGGCATAGCCAATGCCCGGATAGTGGCGACCAAACGACTCACGCCCGTCTTCGAAATAAGTGACATAGCTACCATGCCAAACACGGCGCATGGAGTCGATCTCGCTAAACTTCACGACCACCCGGCACACGTCTTCCAGTTCCCGTCTCATTTCAGCTGAAAGTTGGTGAAGGTATATTCGGTGTAGCTTCCTTTACGCTCATTCATCCGAAGCGACTTGAGGGCAGAGGTCTTGGCATCAACCGTAAGCACAAACGAAGTGAACATCATGCGGCGCTGGCCTTTCTTGTTGGCTGCAACAGGCGTAATGGTAAGCACCTGATCTTGACCTTTGCGCTCTACTTTCAGGTCGCTATACTTGCTTAAATCGTGCTGTCCACCAGAAAGGATGCACTCGAAGACAGCCTGGAACGTGGCAAACTGCGGATTGCCCTGGCTGGTGGTAGTATGCTTTTTTCCTCCCACGGTCATGGTGAAGTTGTTGCCCTCCATGAGAAGCATGTCTTTTCCACCGTCGATGCTGATACACACATGGCCCGGTTTCTTCATCTCGAGCGTGCCCTTCGAGGTCTGCGCCTCTTTCTTTACTACATTCTGACGGGTCTTCGTCACGCTCGCGGTAGCTTCTTGAGCCGTCTTGAAACGGGCCACGGCTTTCTGGAAATCGGAAACCTGTGCACTGACACCTACGGTCAGGGCTATAAACGAGAACAGCAAAAATAATTTTTTCATCATTGTAAAAATCGTTGTTATGGTTACTAATTAATAGTTGTTTCGTAATGTTGCATAATATAATCCTTTCCCAACAACTCAGCACAGGTGTGCAAAGCCGTGAAGGTCACGCCATGAACGCCATGAAGCATGAGACTCTGTCCCGTAAGCAGAAGGTTAGGCACTGGCGTGCGCGGCGAGATGATGGTGAGCAGTGGCTGATGATAGTCTTTGCGCATGCCAAAGGCAGAGCCTTGCGGGGTGAGTGTATAATCACGATAGGTGAGCGGCGTGCTGGTATAGCAATGAGCCACGGCCTGGGGCAGTTCTGGCAACACACGTTCGGCCAACTGCAGACAGGCTTCAGCCATCTGAACTTTCATGGCCTTATAACCATCGCCACGCTGGCCTACACTGGTGGCGGCCCATGGTTCACACTGTTCCCAAGTCATTGGCGTAAGCACATCGACCTGCGGGGTATATTCGCTCCCGTCTTCAGGTACGCGACAACACACCATGACGCGGTCTACTTGCTGCGGCACCTCCCAGACATTAGGCCTCAGATAGACATATCGATTATGGTTAAAGTAGCGTAGCGAATGAGGCTTCAGCACCAGCGATGCTGTGAAGATGCCAATGGTATTGGGCTGCTCGCAGATACGACGGCGGTAGACGGGCTTCACTCTTCCTAACCATTGCAGGGTCTGTGCCGGATGAGCATCGCTGATGAAGTGGCGGGCTTCGTAACGTGTGCCGTCGCCACACTCCACGGCCACGGCACCTGTCTCATTGGTAAGCAGCCGAACAACCTCTTTCTTGCAAAGCACTTCCCCACCCTGTCGGCGAATATCATCTACGAGCTTGCCTACCAGCATGTTGCCATCACCACGCAGACGCCAACTGCTTTCCACGAAGCTGGCATTGCTGTGAGCAAAGGCAAAGAGCGAGAGCGAAGGCTTGTGGAGTTCCATCTTGAGCGAAGAGCCAGCAAGCACATTAACGAGCAATGTATCGCTGAAAGTCTCATTCAGGAAATCCCATGCGCCTATCCCCATCTGTTGGGGTGTGCTATGCTGCAACGCATCGACATAAGTTCTTAATGCCTGCTGCTGATGAGGGAAGTCTGAGGCCAGCGTATCGGCAAAACGCCCGAAGCCTTCTGCATAACAGAAGGTGCGGTCGCCGATGGTGATACGGTCGAAGCCATCGGCATCGAGCCTTTGCCAAGGCAGTTGGAGCAGACCCAGATGCGAAAAGACATTGTGCAGCGACTGTCCTTCGTCTAAGCCGCCCACATAGTGCAGCCCCGTGTCGAGGTTAAAACCGCCACGCCGGTAGCTCTGCATGCAGCCACCTGGCTGTTGCTGCCTCTCGAGCACCAATACGCTCATACCGGCCTTCGACAAGATATGGGCACACAGCAGTCCTCCCAGTCCGCTACCGATGATTATGACTTCGTGCATGATATTTCTTTTTTCGTTATTTCGGAATTACGGCTTTTCGGTTTTCCGGGATTCCGGGATTCCGTTATTCCGTTATTCCGGGTTTTCGGGTTTCCGGGATTTCGGGATTTCGGAATCTCGGGATTTTGTTTTTTCTGAATGGTTCAGCATTCTCCAAGCGGCCGGCTGAAGCACATAGCTCAGCACCACTGCCGACGTCATGCCCACAAGCGTGGCAAAGCCCACCGAGCGTATGGCCGGGTGGATGGCCACGAGCATACTGCCTACAGTCACGATGAGAATGACGGCACTGAAGAAAATGGCCGTTTTGTGATAGCTAAGCTGGGATCCGCCACCCGACAGGAGACCTGTCATGACAAAGATGCTGTAATCCACACCAATTCCGAAGATGAAGGTCGAAATGATAATGTTGATGAGATTGAACTTCACATCAAAAATGACCATTGCTCCAAGCACCACAATCCAACTAAGCAGAATAGGTGAGAAAGCGAGCAATGCGGGTTTCCAGCCGAAACGGAAACTGAGCAGCAGCACGAAGAAGACAAAAGCCATGCTCACCCACTGCAACACGTTGAAATCGGCATTGAGTTGGTTCAGCGTGTCGGTAGTATAATAATATGTGTCGAGCACGAGCAGCCCAGGTATCGATGCCACGGCATCGCAGATGCGCATATAGTCGCTCTGGCTGCTGCGCACGGTGTCGTTTTCACAGCGCACGGAGGTGAAGCACAAGTAATCTCCGCCATACGACTGTTCCATGAGCGTAGACTGGAATCCCGCTGGAATGATGCCTGCCTCATAAAGGGCATCGGGTTCGTATTGCGCAGTGGCCAGTTCGAAGAACGGCTCGAAAGCATCGGCCCGCAGGCCGGCCTGAGGTGCCGTCTGCGCTATCAGGCGGCGAGCCTCGGCGAGACGGTCCTGGGTCCAGTAGCGCTGCCAGGCATCGATGCGCTGCTGCTGCCGCTTCAGCGACACAAATATCTGGTTGGTGGGCGTAAAGCTCTTCACCAGCCCCAGCCGCTGCAGCGAGTCGAGCTTCTGGCCGAGCAGGTCGAAGCGCTCTATGGCCTCTTCCATGCTCTTGCCTGAACTGGCAAAATATTTTGTCTTGTCGCCCGTATGCGTTTTCTGCTCAAGCAGTTTCTCTGAGAAAGTAGTATTTGGGGCCTCATAGCCCAGATTGTGCATATCGGCATCAAACTGTGTACCGCCCACCAAATAGAAGCCCACACATACGGCAGTGGCCACCATGAGCACGACGATAAGAGGCCGGTTCCGGTCAAAGGGATAGCTGTTCAGTTTGTCGATGAAGGCCGGCAGCGGCCTGCGGGTGGCCGACGTCGACTTAAGCTGCGGCAGATAGACCAGGCTGAAGAACACGGTGCCCACGATGGCCAGCGCGGCAAAGAGGCCGAAGTCTTGCAGCAGGTCGGTCTGGATGAAGAGCAAGCCGATAAACGAACCGATGGTGGTGATGCAGCCAAGCAACACAGGTTTGGTCTGGTCGCGCAACACCTGCTCGGCACTGGCCACATATTTGAAATGGGTGAGAATGTGAAGCACATAGCTCAGCGCCACTCCCAGCACGATGGCTCCTATGCCTAAGGCGAGCAACGAGAACTGCCCTTTCAGCCAGTACATCACGGCCAGGCCAAACAGAGTACCGAAGGCCACAGGCAACAGCAGCAAGGGCAGCGTGTCCCACTCACGGAAACACAGCAAGATAAACAGCAGCACCAGCACCAGCGAGCCAATGATGGTTGTGGTGAGGTCGTGCTTGATGGTGGTAGAATTGTAATAGCCACTGGCAGGGGTTCCATGATAGCTAATCGTAACATTCGGATGCGATGACTTGAACTGCTCTATCAGCTGGTTGAGCGTTACAAATAGCGCTGATCCCTGCCCGGTATTGGTCGAAGAAAAGCGTGGTGTGATAAAAGCCACACACACCGACGAATCAGGCACGAAGAAATGGTCCGACACAATGGAATAGCCCGATGCGACAGTGGCATTTGCAGCCGTGTCGGTCTGTTCCGACGATGGCGAGACCCTATTTTTGAGCAACGTCCTGATGCCTAAGGGATCCATCTGAATCAGTTCGGGCATGGCCTCGCCCAGTTCCGAATCCAGGTCGTCGCGATTTTGCAGCATCTGCCGCGCCATGTGCTCTGGCGTAAGCAGCGTGTCGATGCCAGCATAGAGCGCGGTGTCTATGTAGGCAGGCAAATGGCTTGAGAAATAATCTACCGCATCGAACAGCAGGTCGTCGGGCAGACGATAGAACACATCTTCTATCGCCGTAGTGTCGCAGGCCATCAACGAGTCGACAAAAGCATCACAGGTGGCAGCCAGTTCCTCTACCAGTTCTGCATTCTCCAGTTTCTCCTGGCAATCCGGATTCTTCGAGAAAAGCAGAAATGTCTTGTCCTTGATGCGCAGGTCGGCAAAGGCAAGCTTGGTGCTACCGTCTTCGTTTTTCGATGAGGGCATGAGCTTGTTGATGTCTTCCTCCAAATAAATTTGTGAGGCAAAAAAGCCAAAAAGGGCAAAAAGCCCTATCATCGACGCCCAGCACACCACACGATGGTCACGAAAAAAGTGGTATATGCTGACGAACAGTTCTGTCATGGGTAAGAGTTAAAAAAACTATTATTGTATAAATATTTTCAGCTTTGCAGTAGCTATCAGTTCATCGTCTACTCGTGTTTCGCCATCGGCGAGCGTGACGTTGCCAAACGACAGTCCGAAAGAAACTTTCGTTTGCAGTTTCTCGCCTACTTTTGGCCTCCGGTGACACTCAAAACGCTTCACCTCGCCGATGATTCCCACTGGTGGTGCATCGGCTCCCAAACTCTTATAGCCAGCCAAAGCCGAGGCCGATTGAGCAATATGCTCAATCAGCCCCGTTTCGGCCAGCTCGTCGCCATCTACGACGAAGTAGTTGTCGTATCGCACGCTGAGCGTAGTGGTGCAACTACCTTCGTTGAAGCCATCGGCCTCATCGATCATCATAAATGGATAGCGCTGAGGAATCAGCTTCAACAGCTCCTTTCCTTTCATCTTAATGCATTATTCAAGACTTCAAGCTCTTACTTCTGGAGATGCTCCTCAATGTAGTCGTAGAGGTCATTGAAGGTTTTGATTTTAGGCAGATCGCTCACGGGCACAGTAATCTTGTAGGTGTACTGGATGATGGCCACCAGGTCTACAAGGCTCAGGCTATCGAGCGACAAGGCATCCTTCACAATAGCGTCGGGAGCAAAGTTGCTGTCTTCTACTTCGAACTCTTCAGCGAGTACGCTGTTCACTTGATTGATGATTTCTTCGCGTGTCATTTTAATTCCAATTAACGTAAATATTTAACTCTTAAACTCTTTCACAATGAGGGTAGAATTTGTACCTCCAAATCCGAAGGAGTTGGAGAGAAACATATCAAACTTCTGCTCGATAGTCTCGGGTATGACGTTTATCTGTGCCGTCTCTTCATCAGGATTCTCAAAGTTCAAGCTGCCGGCAATGAATCCGTTCTGCATCATGAGCATAGAATAGATAAGCTCGCTTGCTCCCGCCATCCACATCTCATGGCCTGTCTGGCTCTTTGTCGAAGTCACCGGGACGCGATAGTCGCCAAAGTTCTGTGCTATGGCCAGCGCCTCGTGTCCGTCGCCTGCCTGTGTCGAGGTGGCATGGGCATTCACGTAGCCTATCTGCCTTACATCGCTGATGCCGCCATTTTTCAGGCACAGCTCAAGCGAACGTGCCGGACCGGCCACGTTGGGGGTAGAGATATGGTCGCCATTGCCCGAGAAGCCCCAGCCCACGACCTCGCCCAGAATGGGAGCTCCGCGCTTGACGGCATGTTCCAGACTCTCAAGAATCACAGTGGCAGCACCGCCGCCAGGCACCAGTCCGTCGCGGTCGCGGTCGAAGGGTCGGCAGGCTTTAGTTGGCTCGTTCTCACGGGTAGAGAAAGCCTGAATGCCATCGAACGATGCCACGCTGAACATATTGGCTTCTTGGGCGCCGCCGCACACGATGCAGTCTTGCAGCCCGCTGCGAATGAGCAGCGAGGCCAGACCAATGGCCTGGGAGCTGCTGGCACAGGCTGCCGACGACGTGAGGTTGATGCCACGCAGATGGAACAGCGTGGCCAGGTTCATCGTCACAGTAGAGTTCATCGACTGGAAGATGGCACCACTGCCACAGGCCGATGTGTTGGTAAACTCGCGGAATTTGTCGAGGGCCCGCATGGTAGCCTCGGCCACCGAGTCGTTGCCATAGATGATGCCTACCTCGTGCTCATCTATATAGTCCTGATCCAGACGTGCTGCCTCGAGCGCATCTTTTGTGGCCATGTAGGCATACTGTGCCTCTTCGGGCATGAACTGGCGCGGTCCGCGCTTTACAAAAGGCTTCAAATCAGGCATCTCCACATGTGCACACAGCGCGGAGCGGAAACCTGCGTCTTTGCGCTCCTCGCTAAACACAATGCCGCTCTTGCCTTCGTAGAGCGACTGGCGCACCTCGTCGAGCGTCTTTCCTATACACGACCAGATGCCCATGCCTGTTATTACTACTCTTTGTTCCATATTTCTAAATATCTTTTTTATAGCACCGGCGCCGCTTCACCAGCTGTGGGTTCAGCGGCTTCCACTGATTCAATTCTTTTACGTTCGACTCCAGCTGTGGCCCGGTTTCTGCCCATCGGAAGCCATATTTATTATAAATAGGTATAAGGTCGTCGAAGAACAGGGCATTGACCCCCAGCCCTTGATAGTCTGGTCGAACCGCTACAAGCAGCATCTCGGCATTGTCGGCATGCTTCCATTTCATGGCCTTCAGCAGATGGTACCAGCCGAAAGGCCAGATGCGCCCCCTGCAACGGTGAAGGGCCTGCGAGAGGCTGGCCATGGTGATAGCCACGCCCACCATCTCACCTTTATCGTTGAAGACTGTGGGCAAGAGTTTTTTGTCTACCACATAGAGATACTGTTCTACGTATTCATCAATTTGCTTATCCGACAATTCAGAATAGCCAAACAAGGGTGCATAGGCTTGATTGAGCAGATGGAAGATCTGTCGGCCATAGCCTTGCCGGGCTATCTCGTCGTCGGTGAGCTTCCTTACCTTCAGCCCCAGCATTTCGCGTGCATACTGAGCCACACGCGCATATTTTGCCGGCACCTCCTGAGGCACGTCGATGCGTATTTGCAACCAATCGACTTCTTTTTCGAAGCCCAGTTGCTCCAGATGCTTGGGATAATATGAGGGATTGTAGATGGCCGTAACCGACCCCATGAGCTGAAAGTCTTCTACGAGCATGCCTTCTTTGTCGAAATCGGTAATGCCCATCGGCCCCACCATTCGTCTCATGCCGTGTGACCGGCCCCAGTCTGCCACAGCCTTCAGCAGGCTGCGCGACACCTCCAGGTCGTCGATGAATTCTATCATGCCAAAGCGCACGTTGTTCACCTTCCACCGCTCGTTGGCCCGATGGTTGATGATACCGACTATACGGCCCACAGGCTCATCATCGCAATAGGCCACAAAAGGCTGAACGTCGCTGAAGTCCAAACCGGCATTTTTCTCCGGCCGGAACATGTTTCGCACGTCCTGCACCATATCGGGCACATATTGTGGGCAGTGGTCGTATATCCTGTCGGGCAAACAAACGAAATCGCTTACCTCGCGCTTCGTTTCAACCCTCTTCACCTTAATAGTTTTCATTTGGGGTGCAAAATTAATAAAATTTTTCAAAAACAAAACTAAGCCATTGTTAAAAGTTTTGAAAACGCCCCTTTATGCATGCAAAATCACCATGATTAGCGAATTTTAGGAAACAATTCAGGTCAGAACTTGCAGCGCACGCCTACGACTCCAATGCCCTGTTCGCCAACGCCCAGTTCGAGGAAGGCACGCAGGTATGGCGAACCGGCTTCGATACCCAGCAATGATAGCTGCCAATTGAAATTCACGCTGCTATCGGTATGGTCATCTTTCCCGCTATGGTATTCTATTTTCTCTTTCCGCAGAGTGGCACCCACAGCCACCTTTCCATACATGCCGAAGTGTTTCTTGCGCAGATAGTCCAGCTTCACCGACGGCATCAGTGTGAAGTAGCGGTCGGTACCTTTTCCTGTGGTTGTACCCACGAGGTCTTGCGTGCGCTGTCCGTAGGCGGCCACTGCACCCAGTCCCACGAGTGGCGTCACGTGATAAAAGTACTCTACCGCGATAGGGCCGACAAAGCTTTTGTTTTCCATCCTGCCCCCCAACAGGCCGTCGGCAAAATCTTCAAATGCATCCACCCAGTTAGAGTTCGACATCATACCATAGGAAATACCTATCTCGTGTTTGGTTTCTACTGCCTCTTGGGCCGAGGCTACCGTCGTGCTGCCGCAAAACAGAATGGCGGCAATCATCCCACATAGCGTTGTTTTACTCATCATCTCTATTTTTTCATTTCTAATCATTTTCATTTCTTCATCCCCCGCATGCTCAGCGCAATGCGGTTTCGCCGGCGGTCTACCTCTATCACCCGCACGGTGACGTGCTGGTGCAGACGTACCACCTCGTTAGGGTCTTTCACGTATTTGTCGGCCAGTTGCGAGATATGCACCAGGCCGTCCTGGTGCACGCCAATGTCGACGAAGGCACCGAAGTTGGTGATGTTGGTCACGATGCCGGGCAGCTCCATTCCCTCACAGAGGTCGTCGACAGTCTCTATGCCTTGTGCAAACGAGAATTGTTCGATTTGCTCGCGTGGGTCGCGGCCGGGTTTCTCCAGTTCGCTCATGATGTCGGTCAGCGTGGGCAGTCCCACCTCGCTGGTGACATACCTCTTTATATCTATGCGCGCACGAAGCTCTTTCTGCTTCATCAGTTCGGCCACGGTGCAGCCCTGGTCTTTTGCCATCTGCTCCACCACCTTATAGCTCTCGGGGTGCACGGCACTGTTGTCGAGCGGATTCTTGGCTCCGGGAATGCGCAGGAATCCCGCACACTGCAGGAAGGCGGCAGGCCCCAGCCGGGGCACCTTCTTCAGCTGGGCACGACTGGTAAAGGCTCCGTTCTCGCGCCGGTAGTCCACGATGTTCTTGGCCAGCGAGGGTCCCAGCCCGCTCACGTACTGCAGCAGGTGAGTCGATGCGGTGTTCAGGTTCACGCCCACTTGGTTGACGCAGCTCTCCACCGTCTGGTCCAGCTGCCGCTTCAGCTTTGTCTGGTCCACGTCGTGCTGATACTGCCCCACGCCGATGCTCTTCGGGTCTATCTTCACCAGTTCGGCCAGGGGGTCCATAAGCCGTCGGCCAATGCTCACGGCACCACGCACGGTGACGTCTTCGTCGGGGAACTCGTCGCGGGCCACCTTCGAGGCCGAGTAGACCGACGCTCCGTCTTCGCTGACCACGAAGACGCTCACTCCTGTGCCAATGGTTCCCTCTACAAACGCGCGGGTCTCCCTCGATGCCGTGCCGTTGCCTATGGCGATGGCCTCTATCTGATAGTCCTTCAGCATCTGCTGCACATGCATGGTGGCCTGCATGCGCTTGTTCACTGGCGGGTGCGGGAAGATGGCCTCATGGTGCAGCAGGTTGCCCTGGGCATCGAGACACACCACCTTGCAGCCCGTGCGGAAGCCGGGGTCGATGCCCATGACGCGCTTCTGCCCCAGAGGGGCACCCAGCAGCAGCTGCCGCAGGTTCTCGGCAAACACGCGTATGGCCTCGTCGTCGGCCTGCTCCTTGCTCAGCCCGGCAAATTCGGTCTCTATCGATGGTTCCAGAAGGCGCTTGTAACCGTCGGCCACGGCCTCGGATACCAAGCGTTGAGCGTGTGACGTTGAGCGGTTCCCCATGGTCCAGTTGCGCTGAAGCCGTTCTATGCACTGCTCATCGTCTACCGATATGCTGATGCGCAATATGCCTTCGGCCTCGCCCCGCCGCATGGCCAGCAGACGGTGGCTGCTGCACCGGCGCAGGGGTTCGCTCCAATCGAAGTAGTCGCTGTATTTCTGGGCCTCATCGGTGTCGGCCTTAGCCTTCACCACCTTCGACGTGACGACGGCCTCGCGGCGGAAGGCCCCGCGCACCTGCTGACGGGAGCGCTCGTCTTCGCTCACCATCTCGGCTATGATGTCTTGCGCTCCCTGCAGCGCTTCCTCCACGCTGGCCACTTCTCCCCCCACGAAACGCTGTGCAGCCTTCTCCAGGTCGGTCTCGCGCGAGCCCATGAGCAGCAGCGTGGCCAACGGCTCCAGGCCCCGTTCGCGGGCCACCTGTGCGCGTGTGCGCCGCTTGGGTTTGAAGGGCAGGTAGAGGTCTTCCAGCTGGGTGGCATCCCAACAGTCGTCTATGCGCCGTTGCAACTCGGGGGTCATCTTCCCGGCCTCTGCGATGGTCTTCACCACCGTCTCCTTACGTTTGGCTATCTCCTGCAGCCGGTCGTAGCGCTCGCTGATGGCAGCTATCTGTACCTCGTCGAGCCCTCCGGTGCGCTCCTTGCGATAGCGGGCGATGAAGGGTATGGTGCAGCCTTCGTCGATAAGGCTCAGCGTATTGGTCACGGCACCTTCGGGCAAGCCCAGCGCCTTGGCTATCAGTTCGGCAAAAATCTTATACTCCATTGGTTTATCGCATGTCGTTCTTTTGCTGTTTTCAATAGAAGTTGCAAAATTACACAAAAAAAAGAACAATGCAAACTTTTCTCCCCTTTTTTGCCTTTTCCATCTTCGGTCTTACCTGTCTTACCTGTCATTATCCATGGGTATGTGAGGCTCCCCATCTTTACAGATGAACGGCATCACGCTGTCTATCAACGACTGTTTCCTGTCCTGCAGAGTGAGAATCTGCTCTTCGAGCGTACCTGCCGACACGAAACGATAGACGAAGACCGAACGCTGCTGACCGATGCGATGGGCACGGGCAATAGCCTGTTCTTCGGCCGCCCGGTTCCACCATGGGTCGAGCAAGAAGACATAGTCGGCAGCCGTCAGATTGAGGCCCACTCCTCCGGCCTTCAGCGAGATGAGGAAGAACTGGCAGTCGGACGACTGCTGGAAGCGGGCTATCACCTGTTCCCTGTCCTTCGTCTGTCCTGTCAGCAGGGCGTATTCCCAGCCACGACTCGTCATCGCGCTGCCCACCTGTTCCAACAGACTGACGTATTCGCTGAAGATGAGCACCTTGTGCTGTGTCTGTCGCAGATTTTCCAAAAAGTCGAAGACCACACTGAGTTTTCCTTCGCCATTGGCTATCTGGCGCAGCCGCTGCAGGGTCGCAAGTAGGTGAATCTGCCTTCCCTGACTGCCGGCTCCTGGGTCGAGCCACTCGTTGCGGGCCCTCGACAGTTCCTCGGCATACTCGCGGGCCTGCTGGCTGGTCATCGTACAGGCCACCACCTCGTCTTGCCGTTCAGGCAGGTCGCTGAGCACTTCTTCCTTGGTGCGTTTCAAGAAATAAGGCGCTATCAGTCGGCGCAACAGCCGCTTCCTGCTCTTTTCCATCTGTACGGCGATGGGGTTAGCAAAAGAGCTTTGAAACGACCGTGCGTCTCCCAGCAGATGAGGGTTCAGCACGTTCATCAGGCTCCATAGCTCCTGCAGGTTATTTTCCACGGGCGTTCCGCTGAGTGCCAACCTATGGAGGGCCTTGATCTGCGCGACGGCCTGATGAATATGCGACGTGGCAGTCTTGAAGGCCTGAGCCTCGTCGAACACCACGATGCCAAACTCTTTCTGTGCAAGCAGTTCCATGTCGTTGAGCAGGGTACGATAAGTGGTCAGCACCACGTCCCATTGCATCAGCGCCCCCCGTTTGTCTTTCCGCTTGGCAGTATCGCCCGTATAGGTCATCACCAGGAGCGACGGAGCAAAATGGGTCAGTTCGTTGTGCCAGTTATGTACTACCGAGGCAGGAGCAACGACCAGCGACGTGCGATAGGGCAGATGGAATTGCGCTCCCCCACCCGCTTCCCTGCCGCGGCCCTGCATCTCTTCATCAGCGAAGAGCATTCCCGGCATTGGCTGCCGCACGGGCAGAGAGACCTTAGCCGCTTCCTTATACTGCAATAGCATTGCTATCGTCTGGAGCGTCTTGCCGAGTCCCATCTCGTCGGAAAGGCAGCAGCCCGTCTGCGCCACGAAGTTCTTCCATAGCCATTCGAAGCCCGTCTGCTGATAAGGGCGCAGCGTGGCTTTCAGCTTGCCGCTCACCGCAGCCATTGCTCCTGCGCCAGCATGTTCTCCGCTCTTCGCCTTCAGTTCTTCGCTTCCCACTTGGCTCCTGTGCCGCCGGAATCCATTTCCCTTCGGCATGCCTATCAGTAACAATTCCGAGTACCGTTGCAGCCATTCGGCTGGAATCAGCAACAGCTCGCCCGTAGACAGCATATACTCCTGCTCGCCCCTGAGAATCGTGTCGCGAAGGTCGCGGAAGGGAATGCGCAGCCGGCCTTCGTCGATAACCACCGTGACCTCCGTCTGCAGCCAGTCGCCCTGCCAGTTGTCGTTCTGCTCCACGCTCAGCGGCCCTATATAATATATGTGGTCGGAGGGCTGCACCACGTCGACTCCCTGTGCCTTGAGCCTTGGGGCATATTTCCGCAGCCAGTCTATCATTGCGCATAGCGATGGAAAACGTATGCTGCTTCCTTCGCCCGTCACATCTTTCAGTGCCTCCTTCAGCCGGTGCTCTCCTGCCTTGTCGCGCAACTGTCGCACGAAGCGGAAGCTGCCATCAGTTTCTGTCAGCGTCACCCGTCCGTTCATCTTGCTGTCGGGCGCATACTCCAGACTGCCATATCTGAACGTCAACGACAGCATTCGGCTGCCATCGATGGCGGTCTCTGCAGTGAGGCAGGCACGGGGTACCCCACTTACGTCCGTGATGTCGAAGCCCTCGGCGTTGACCTCAGCCCGGGCCACATGTTTCAATATAAAGCGACGGAAGTAGTCGTTCTCCATCTTCCGGGGTATCTCCACCTGCCGTTTGCCGACGAAAGGCAGCAGCAGCTGTCCACTGAAGTCATCGCTGAGCATATAGATGCTTTGGCCGAGAACGAAGAGTCCCGGTTCGTAGGCCAGCACGACGAGTTGACTGTCAGAGAGGTTCTCCACAAGCTCCCTGTCCATGCGGAGCTGCAATCGGTAGGTTGTACCATCCTCATGCCTATGGAAGTTCATAACGGGTGTCACCTTCCTGGTGCTTTCCAGTTTCAACCGTTCGCTGATGTGGAGCGGGGCTTCCTGGTTTCTGGCATAGATAATAGGAATGTCCAACTTATCGGCAAGCCCTACGGCTTTGAACACTTGCCTGTCGGCCATCCGCTTCACATGTTGTCTGACGGTCTTCTCCGTCGTGGCCCAGAAGTCTTTCTCATGTCGGAACACTTTTTTGTTGGCATATTTGGCATAGAGGCTATCGGGGCGCAACTCTTCGCAAAGCGCAGCCAAATCGCGCAAGTCTGCCTGCCGGGCATCTACCTGAGTGCTCCTTACCGACCCTTCCACAATCATGAACCGACCGGGTGAAGCTACCCGTTTCAGCTCTGCCCCCACGATGCCAAACCACTCCTGTGGCCGAAGTATCAGAATCATTTCCATCTGTCATTGCCGTTGAAAATGCAAAATTACAAAATCTAACTGTAACAAACGAGCAATTGTAGACGATTCTTTGCAAGCTAAGCGTCCATTTAGGCCGAGAGAACGTAGAATGGCCCAAGATGCCCCCACATCATTGTCAGCCGAAGGGGGCGCGAGGGGTGGGTTTCAGGGAGCGTATGTGGCGATGCGGGTCATAAATGTACTTCCTTGTCAACCACCTCACCATTAAGGATCTTGAAGGAGTTCAGGTGGATGCCTTCGCTCAGGGAGAGGATGGCGTAGCGGATGGTGGGGTCGTTGGCTAAGCGCAGGTCTTCCTGTGAGGGGCGCGAGGGCGAGGCGGGGTGCGAGTGCCAGTTGGCGAGAATCTTCAGTCCCTTCGAGCGAGCATAGCGGAGGGCGGCGAACTGATCCCTCGGGGCGAAGGAGAAATGCTCGGGCGAATGGTCTATGTTTTCCATCCAGTAGTTTTCCTTCACTACGGCACCCTCGTCTGCGCCTATGGTGCCCAGCAGGTAGCCGCACGTCTCGTTGGGCAAGTCCTGCCGGGCCTGGCTGATTAATTCATCTATGATAGTCTGTGGTATAATCATAGCGGTAGCAAATTTTTCACTTTTCACTTTTCACTTATGAAGGTCGCAGGCGGTCTGTTCGTAGTCAATGAGACGGTCGATGGTGGGCTGAGAGCCGCAGACGGGGCAGGAGTCGCGATGGCGCACAGGCACCGTGCGGAACTGCATCGCCTTGGCATCGAAGGTGAGCAGACGGTTGGTGAGCAATTGGCCTACACCCGTGAAGTATTTCAGCGTCTCGGCAGCCTGGATTGTGCCCAACATACCGGCGATGGCCCCCAGCACGCCTGCCTGCGAACAGGTGGGTACGGCTCCGGCGGGCGGCGGTTCCTTGAACATACAGCGGTAGCAGGCCGTGCCTGGCAGATGTGTAAAGGTCTGGCCGTTGAAGCGCAGGATGCCGCCGTGGGAAAAGGGCTTGCCTGCCATCACACAGGCATCGTTGATGAGGAACTTCACGGGGAAGTTGTCCGTGCCATCCACGATGAAGTCGTACTCCTTAATAATATCAAGGGCGTTCGACGAGTCGAGGAACTCGTGGTAGGTGTCCACCTTCACGTCGGGGTTGATGGCCTGGATTTTCTCCTTGGCACTCTCCACCTTCGGGCGCCCCACGTCCTTCGTGAAGTGAATCACCTGTCGCTGCAGGTTGTTCAAATCCACCACATCGGCATCGACGATGCCAATGGTGCCGATGCCTGCCGCTGCAAGGTAGAGCGAGACAGGCGCACCCAGTCCGCCGGCTCCCACTACGAGCACACGCGCGCTCATTATCTTCTCCTGTCCCTCCACGCCGACATCCTGTAGCAGGATATGGCGCGAATAGCGTTGTATCTGTTCTTCTGTAAAATCTATCATAGTGCGCCTCCTCCCATGAAATACAGGAAGTCAACCTTGTCGCCCTCCTTGATATCGGTTGTCTCCCAGTCCCCACGCTCGGCAAACTCCTCGTTCACCTGCACCGAGACCATCTCCGGATTTTCCACCAACAGCTGCTTGATGAGCTCTGCTACATTAATCGGCAGGCTTACCTCCTGCGCCTCTCCATTTACATAAATCTTTGCCATATTTCTTACGTTTGAGTTCGGGTGCAAAGGTACGATGATTTTGCGGGTGCAGCAATCCCACAGTCAGGGTAAATCGCATACCACATCTTGGGTATGCAAAATGCCATAAACGGGCGATTGCCGGAATGCCAGATTCGCCGTACCTTTGCACCCAGAAACTCAAACGCAGATTTTTATGGCAGAACACAAAAAACTAAGCATCATCGCTTTCAGTGGCGATTTCGACAAACTGACGGCCGTATTCACATTAGGTACGGGCGCGGCAGCAGTGGGCTACGAGGTGAACATCTTCTTCACCTTCTGGGGCCTCGACGCCATCAAGCAGGAGCAAGGCCGTGCTTTCATCGGTTCCAACTGGCTGACAAAGCTCTTCGGCTACATGATGGGCGGCCTGCACGTTACGCCCACCAGCCGCTTCAACTACCTCGGAGCAGGTCCCAAGATTTTCCGCTACCTCATGCACAAGAACAATGTGGCCACGCTCGAAGAACTCGTTGAGGCCGCAAAGGCGCTCGGCATCAACCTCTATGCCTGCGAGATGGCCATGCACGTGCTCGGTCTGAAGAAAGAAGACTTCATTCCAGAGGTGAAGGACGTGCTCGGCGTGGCCTCATTCCTGCAGCCACAGAGTGGTCTCGGCCTGACGGTGGAAACGGATGTCGAGCGTGTCGAGGCCGAGTGTTTCCATGTAGGCGGCCTGCGGGGTCATCAGGGCTCCGAGGTTGGTTATGAGTTCCGTCTTCACCCGTGCGGTGAAGGCCATGCGCTTGCCGACGCGCTTGACGCGGGCCTGCAGCACCGGCGATGGCGACAGGCTCCAGTCGAAACGTCCGTAGTCGATGAGTAGGCCGCCAAGACCTGTGCCGCCGCCAGAGATGTATTTCGTACTCGAGACCACCTCGACATCGACACCAAACCGGTCGGCATGGAAGGTGGAGAACGGCACGATGGTGGTGTCGGCAATGAGCGGCACGCCAGCGGCATGGGCAATGCCGGCCAGTCGGCGGATGTCGGCCACGAAGAGTTGCGGATTGGTGATAATCTCGAAGAACAGGGCACAGGTCTTTCTGTCGATGAGCGCCGCTACCTCTTCGGGCCGGGTGAAGTCAGCAAAACGGACTTCCACGCCAAATGCCCCCAGCGTGTCGCGCAGCAGCGAGACGCTGTTGCCGAAGAGATGCTTCGAGGCCACTATGTTCAGGCCTGCGGCACTCACAGCCGTCAGGGCATAGTGGATGGCTGCCATGCCCGTGTTGAGGGCAGTGACGCTCTGGGCCTCCGTCAGTTGGCGCACACGCTCCTCCAGATAGGTCACCGTGGGATTGGCGATGCGGGCATACGACGGGGCCAAGGAGCGACCGCAGAATGCGTCGCCCATGGCCTTGGCAGACTCAAACTCAAACGCCGCCGTATAATAGACGGGCATCGACAGTGCCCCGTATGCGTCTGGCTTCTGATACTTCGTCGTCAGTATTTTCGTTTCGTACTGCATTATCGTCCTATGATTTTTTTGATGGCTATCACAAGTTTGTCCACATCGTCCCGCGTGTTGTAGAGGGCGAAGGTGGGGCGCACGCTCATCTCGTAGCCTAAGGCACGGAGCGCGGGCTGGGCGCAGTGGTGGCCAGCGCGGACGGCAATGCCCTCCTTGTCGAGCAGGGTGCCCACCTCGGGCACGGGGATGCCGTCGAGCACGAAACTCACTACCGACACGCGGTGCTTAGGGTTGCCGATGAGCGTCAAGCCCGGAATCTGTGCCAGTTGCTCGCGGGCGTACTCCGTCAGCTGGTGTTCATGGTGCTCAATGTTGTGCAGACCGATGCGGCTCACGTAGTCGAGTGCCGCCCCCAGTCCGATGGCATCGGCCACATTGGGCGTGCCCGCCTCGAAGCGAGCGGGCGGCTGGTTGTACTCCGTGCGCTCAATGGTCACGTCCTTGATCATGTTGCCGCCGCCTTGCCAGGGCTGCATTTTTGCTAATAGCTCCCGTCGGCCATAGACCACGCCGATGCCGTTGGGCCCGTAGATCTTATGTCCGCTGAACACGAAGAAGTCGGCCCCCAGAGCCTGCACGTCCACGGGTGTATGGGCGATGGACTGTGCCCCGTCAATCAGCACGGGTATCTGGTGGGCATGGGCGATGTCGATGATACGGCTGACGTCGTTGATGGTGCCGAAGGTATTATTCACGTGGCCTACGGAGACGAATCGTGTGCGGGGCGTGATGAGGCGTTCCAGTTCGGAGAGGATGAGGTCGCCGTTCTTGTCGGTGGGAATGGCCTTGAGCGTGGCACCACGCTCCTGGCAGATGCGCTGCCAGGGCACGATGTTGGCGTGGTGGTCCAGTTCGGAGACGATGACGTCGTCGCCCGGCGTGAGGAACTGCCGCCCGTAGGTCTGCGCCACAAGATTGATGCCCTCGGTGGTGCCGCGCACGAAGACGATTTCCTCGCTCGATGCGGCATTGATGAACCGCTGCACCTTCTCGCGCGCCTCTTCGTAGGCATCGGTGGCACGGGCGGCGAGCGTGTGTGCCCCACGGTGGATGTTGCTGTTATACGTGCGGTAGTAGTCCGAGATCTTATCGATGACCTGATTGGGCTTCTGTGTGGTTGCGCCGTTGTCGAGCCACACGAGGTCGTGGCCGTTCACCTTCTGCTGCAAGACGGGGAAGTCGCGCTTAATTTGGTCGGAGTTCAGCGTGTCGGTCTCCTCGTAGTTCAGGTCACGCAATTTCTGCGTCTCGGGGATGCCGATGCCGAAGCCGTCGTCCTTGGGAGTCAGCGACTCTATTGCCGCGAGGTTCAGCGCCTCGTCGGGCAGCACTTCGCGCCGCACCTCCTGCCACTCCTCGGGGCAATACTTCTGCGCCACTTCCTTCAGCAGTGCAAACCCCTGGTCGTCAAGGCCATAACCGTCAATATTCTGTATATCTATCATAAGCAGGTCTGTTTACTTCCTTTTCTGATAGTCGTGATAGTACCCCACCTCGACATTCTCGAGCACGGCGATGGCATCGTCGGTGAGGGCAGCCAGTGAGAAGTACTTCGTGAGCAGATAAGAAGCCACGCCAAACTTGTCGAGACCCATCAGGCGGGCACTCAGGCTGGGGGCTATCTCGCCGGGAATGCCGCTCTGGTGCAGACCTACCACACCCTGGTTCTTCTCGCCCACACGGACGAGGATAATCTTCGTGGTGCCCACGCCTCGGCCCGTGAGGTACTGGCCCTCCACCTCCACCTTGTCGCTCGGGATGAGTGGCACACCACGCCACAGGATGACCTTCGTACCGAAAAGGTCGGTGGTGACAGGCGGCACTCCGCGCCAAGTGCACTCGCGTTCGAAGGCGGCGATGGCCCGTGGATGGGCGATGAAGAAGGCCGGTTCCTTCCATACCAGTGACAGTAGCTCGTCGAGATCGTCGGGCGTGGGGGCACCGTAGCGCGTAGTGATGCGGTAGGCGGGGTTGGCAGCGGCTAACAGGCCGAACTTGCGGTTGTTGATGAGTTCCCACTCCTGGCACTCCTTGATGCTCTCTATCGAGAGGCGCAGCTGTTCCTCCAACTGGTTGTAGGGATTGTTGTAGAGGTCGCTGACACGGGTATGCACGC
>CAMJLB010000023.1 GCA_946406555.1 uncultured Prevotellaceae bacterium
TTCATCATCGACTTCTTTGCCACCTGGTGCAAGCCCTGCAACCGCGAGCTCGACGCCATCAGCGAGGTCTACGAAGACTGGCAGGAGGAGACGGGCGTGAAAATCTTTGCCGTGTCGATAGACCAGGCACAGAACATCAACAAGGTGAAACCCCTCGTAGACAGCCACGGCTGGGACTACGACGTGCTGCTCGACCCCAACAGCGACCTGAAACGCGCACTGGGCATACAGATGATTCCCTACGTGCTCATCGTCGACGGGAAGGGCAACATCGTCTATAAGCACAACGGATATACCGACGGGGCCGAGAGCGAACTGATAGAGAAAGTAAGGGAACTGGTGAAATAGTTCATAGTTAATAGTTCATAGTGGATAGTTATGAGGCTGATTTTGCTCACTGCCAGTCTGGCGCTGACCGTCGCGGCCGCCGCACAGACCAACGAAAAGAAGCTGACCGTCTCGGGTAGCATACAGAGCGACATACTCATTCCGCAGAGCGACGATGCCATCGGCGCCACCACCGACAGCGACTGGGGAAAGACCAACACCTATGCCGAGGTGCAGGCACAGAGCAAGTATGTAGACGCCGGGCTGCGACTGGAATACCTGAAGCACCCGCTGCCGGGCTTCGAACCAGACTTCAAGGGCTGGGGCGTGCCCAACTACTGGGTAAAGGGCAAGCTGGGCTGCGCCGAGCTGACGGCAGGAACGTTCTACGAGCAGTTCGGCTCGGGTTTTATCCTGCGCACGTATGAAGAGCGCTCACTGGGCATCGACAACTCGCTGCTCGGCGGCAGGCTCGAGCTCAGGCCGGCGGCAGGCGTCGCCCTGAAGGTGCTCAGCGGCAAGCAGCGCTACTACTGGGAGCACAACGACGCGCTCGTCTCGGGCATCGACGCCGAGCTGGCCATCGACGAATGGATAAAGCCGATGCAGAAACACAACACCCACCTCACCATCGGGGCATCATGGGTGAACCGCTACGACAACACCGACGAGGTGCAAGAGGTGATCAGAGGCAGCCAGCTGATGAAGGTGAACTACCCGAAATACGTGAATGCATGGGACGTGCGCGCCACGCTGAACCACGGCAACTGGAGCCTGCTGGCCGAATATGCGCAGAAGACCGACGACCCGGGCTACGACAACGGCTTCATCTACCGCAAGGGCAACGTGGCGATGCTCTCGGGCTCGTACTCGAAGAAAGGGCTCAGCGTGCTGCTGCAAGCCAAGCGCAGCGAAGACATGGCCTTCAAGAGCACACGCCAGACAAGCCACCTGCAGGGCACCGGCTCGGCCATCAACCACCTGCCGGCCTTCACCCAAGACCAGACCTACGCCCTGGCCGCCCTCTACCCCTATGCCACGCAGCTGGCCGACGGCGAGTGGGCCTATCAGGCTGAACTGGCCTACAACTTCAAGCGGAAGACGGCCCTGGGAGGAAAATACGGCATGGACCTGAAGCTGAACTACAGCTATGTAAGGGCCATAAAGCGCGATTTCATCGACAATATAGACCACAACACGCTCGCCGGCAACACCGACCTGGCCGGCACCCGGGGCTACAGCAGTTCGTTCTTCGGATGGGGCGACCAGTGCTACTACCAAGACCTGAACGTGCAGCTGATAAAGAAATTCACCAAGCAGTTCAAGCTGAACCTGATGTACATGAACCAGCGCTACAACAAGACCAAGGTGGAAGGCCACGGCGGCATGATCCACAGCAACATCTTCATCGCCGACGGCAAATACCAGTTCTCGCCCAAGACCACGCTGCGCGCCGAGGCACAATACCTGACCACCAAGCAAGACCAGGGCGACTGGGTCTTCGGGCTGATAGAGCTGTCGCTCGTACCACACTGGATGATCACCGTGAGCGACATGTGGAACTGCGGCGACACCAAGACCCACTATTACCAGGGGCTGGTCACCTTCAACATCGGCTCCCACCGCATACAGGGCGGCTACGGCCGCACCCGCGCCGGCTACAACTGCTCGGGTGGCGTGTGCCGCTACGTGCCGGCCAGCAGGGGCTTCACCCTTAACTACAACTATAACTTTTAAGGCTTCGCAACCATCAGCAACATGAAACATCTGCTACATTATATTCTGCCCGTTGCAGCACTGCTTACCGTCGCCTGCAGCAACATCGACGAGAACGAGCGTCTCATCACCATCGGCGAACTGCCCGAAAAGGAAGAAGGCAAGACCACCGACGACATGCTCGAAACGCTCACCGAGCCTGTGCCCCGCTATGTGCTGCTCGAAGACTTCACCGGCCAGGAGTGCCCCAACTGCCCCGTGGCCACCAAGATCATAGGCGAAATAGAAGCGACATACAACGTAGTGCCCGTGGCCATACACAGCAAGCCCATGGGCATCAACGAAAACGACAACCCGCAGGGACTGGGCACCGACCTGGGCGACAGCTATGCCAAGCACTGGAACCTGACGTCGCAGCCGCAGGGGCTCATCGACCGGGTGGGCGGCATGCTCTTCCCGCACACCAACTGGCTGCAGCTGGTGGGGGCAAGCATCGGCCAGAAGCGCACCTCGCTGGTAGACATCAGGATAGACCCGCTGTACGTGGCCGAAGACAACTCGGCCGACGTGGCGGTCTACGTGGCCTCGGTGAAAGACTCGGCCGCCGTCGCGGGCAAACTGCAGCTGTGGATAACCGAAGACAGCATCATTGCCCCACAAGACAGCATGAGCACCAAGCTGCCAAACTACGTGCATAACCATGTGCTCCGCGCGGCCATCAACGGCGACTGGGGCGAAGATGTGAGCGTGGGCGGGGGCGACATTCGTACCATAGAGCACCACATAAAGCTGAAGAGCCAATGGAAACCACGACACCTGTCCGTGGTGGCCTTCATCTACAACGACAACGGCGTGGTGCAGGCTACGAGGAAACGATTGATTGAAGAATAAAAAAACAGATAAGAAACAAAAACCAAAACAGAATGCGTATGAAACGAATTTTTACTCTTTGCATCTCACTGCTTTTGCTCGGCACAGCCGCCTTTGCACAGGTCGACGAGACCTTCCAGTTTGTCGACGCCCAGGGCAACGTGGTGGAAAACGGTGCCACCATCGTGATAGACAAGCTGGAGGAAGGACAGATGAACACAGGCCTCGCCATCAAGAACACCACCACCGCCGATGCCGCCGGCGTAATGAAATGCGACATATCGAGCATGCCCAACGGCACCTTCCAGTCGTGCGCCTTCGGACAGTGTCTGTCGCCATGGAACAGTGCCGGCCAGTACGACTCCTACAAGGCCATACTCAGCGGCAACAGCCAGCCACAGCCCATTCTCACCGAATGGATTCCTGAAACCTACGGCGAATGGACGTGCACCCTGCAGCTGGTGCAGCTCAACATCGAGAGCCAGTCGGTATTTGGCATTGTACAAACGAAGGTGGGCACCGAGGAGATAGGCTACGGCCCGAAAATCACGGTGAAGTTCGTCTACCAGGATCCTGCCGGCATCGACGCTCCCACGGCCAGCCTTCAGCCCACGGCACGCTACAACCTCGGCGGCCAGAAGCTCACGGCAGCAAAGCGCGGCCTGAACATCGTAAGAATGAGCGATGGCAGCACACGCAAGACCATCGTGAAATAACAAACACTCACCTAAAAACTTAAATCACAAGAATGAATTTCACCCGGAGACTGGCCACTGCCCTGCTGGCATCGATGATGCTTGCCGTGCAGCCGGCCAGCAGTCAGCAGAAGATTTCGCCCTACCTGCAAGGGCTCCTAACGAAACACCACACCACAGCCGCACCCCAGGACAACAGTGCCGGGGCGCGGCTTGCAGCACCAAACAGCCAGAAGAGGCTCAAGGCTCTGCTGAAGCTGACGCCCGAAGCCAGCGAGGGCGAGCTGATGGAGCGCTATGGCTTCAGCATCGACCAGCGCATAGGCCGTGTGCTCATCGTGAGCATTCCCCTGAGCCAGGTAGCGCCGCTGGCCGCCTGCGACCAGGTGCTGCGCATAGAGGCCGAACGCCCGCCACGACCCATGCTCGACCAGGTGCCAAGGCTCATTGGCAGCGACAAGGCGGCCACCAACGAAGGCCAGCAGCTGCCACAGGCCTTCACCGGCAAAGACGTGGTGGTGGGCGTCGTCGATGCGGGCTTCGACTATGTGAACCCCTTCTTCCGCGACGCCAACGGCACCACCCGCGTGGCATGGGCCGCCGACTACCTCACGGGCACCAAGCTCACGTCGAAAGCTGAGATCACCACCGCCATGCATAGCTCAGATGCCGCCACCATGCTCCACGGCACACACGTGGCAGGCATCGCCGCAGGCAGCAAGGTAAACGACATCAACGACGTGGAATACCGGGGCATTGCCTTCGAGGCCGACATTGCCGAGGGCACCGTCAACTCGGAGATAACCGAGGAAGGACTCTCGTCGGCCTACTCGCTGCAAGCCTTCAGCGACATATTCGCCTACGCCGAAGAGCAGGGCAAGCCCTGCGTCATCAACTACAGCCTGGGCGATGCACAGAGCTTTGCCAACAACCGGCAGCTGGAGGAAGAGGCCATCGCCACCCTGCTACAGAAGCCGGGCCGCGCACTGGTGGTGGCGGCGGGCAACTCGGGCAGCTCGGCACGACTGGCACATAAAGAGGCCACGATGCAAGTGGCCGGAGCGGGCGTCTGGTTCGATGAAACCGAGCAATTTGGAGCATACTTCGGCGTAGAGCTGAAAATGAAGCCCCAGCAGACCGTAAGCCTCCGGCTGATGAACAGCAGCTACCGCAACACCACCGCCGAGACAAAGGCCACGGGGCAGGAGTTGCTGCAGGCCGGGCAGCTCATGCTGGGCAGCTACCGGCTGAGCGTGCTGCAGAAAGGGCAGAGCACCGACGGCTACGACGTGGTCTACATCACCGCCGGAATGTCCTCCTTCTCCTCATCGCAACGCATGCTCATCAGCATCGAGGGCGAGGGCGACGCATGGATCTATGCCGACCCGCTGTGCGCACAACTCGAAGACGTGCAAGCCTACGACAACCACTCGCTCACCGAGCAAGGTTTCTCCATGACCTGGCCCGCAGTGCTCGACGAGGTTATCGCCGTGGGCAACATCGCCCACCGGCTGAAGATCGTCACCGCGGCCGACAAGTATGCCTCGCAGGGCAAAGAGCCCACCCCCACCGACCTCACTCCCTACGAGAGCACGAAGGGAGAGGGCTATCTGGCACGTTCCTCATCGGTGGGCCCCACCCTCGACGGGCGCATCAAGCCCGATGTCTGCGCCCCTGGCGTGAACATCGTGTCGGCCTACAACAACTTCGTCAACGAGCAGACCGACATGGCCTATGCCAGCTGGCTCATCGGCATCCTCGACACAGAATACGAGCCCGACTACGGCGGCTACTTCGTCACCTTGGCGCAGACGGGCACCTCGATGTCGGCCCCGGCCGTCACCGGCACCGTCGCCCTGTGGCTGCAGGCCGACCCCACGCTCACCACCGAGCGGATAAAAGACGTGATAGCCCACAGCTCGCGCCAGCCCGACAGCGAGCTGAGCTACCCCAACAACCAGTATGGCCACGGCGAGATCGATGTCTACCGCGGCCTGCTCTACCTGCTGGGGCTCACCGATGGCATCGCCCCCATCAGCATGCACCAGCCGCAGCGGGCCACCTTCCGCCTGCAGGGGCGGCTGCTCACGGTGACTACTGATGCCGCGATGGAATCGCGGCCCACAGGAACAAATGCCGCGATGGAATCGCGACCAACAGGAACCACAAGCCTGGAAGTTTATACCACAGGGGGGCTGCTCGTAGCAAGCGCCAAAGGGCAGACGACCATCGACCTTTCGAAACTACCCAGCGGCGTCTATGCCGTGCAGCTGAACACCGGCGACCGCGCCACCACTGGCTCAACACTTATACGACTATGACCAACAACATCATTGCCCAACGATTGGAACAGTTGCGCGAGGTGCTCCGCCGCGAGCGCCTCGCCGCTTTCATTTTTCCCAGTACCGATGCCCACCAGAGCGAATATGTGGCCGACCACTGGAAGGGCCGCGAATGGATAAGCGGCTTCAACGGCTCGGCCGGCACCGCCGTGGTCACCCTCGACAGTGCCGCCCTATGGACCGACAGCCGCTACTTCCTCGCGGCCGAGGAGCAGCTGCGCGGCACCGAGTTCCAGCTCATGAAGCTGAAAATAGAAGGCACACCCACCATCGCCGAATGGCTCAACGCACAATTGACAATTCAGAATTCACAATTCACCGAAGTAGGCATCGACGGCATGTGCTTTTCGGCTGCCGACACCGAAGCGCTCGTAGCCGAGCTGCGACAGCAGGGCGGGCTGACCCTGCGCACCAATTTCGACCCGCTCAGGCAGATATGGCGCGACCGCCCCACCATACCGCTGGCACCCATCGAGATTCAACCATCGGAGCTAGCAGGAGAGAGCTGCGCCTCGAAGCTGCAACGCATACGCCAGGCACTACGCGAGCAACATGCCGACGGCATGCTCGTCAGTGCGCTCGACGACATAGCATGGACGCTCAACCTGCGCGGACGAGACGTGCACTGCACGCCGGTCTTCGTGGCCTATCTGCTACTGTCTACCACCAGCGCCACCTTATATATAAATAAGGAGAAGCTGTCGCCAGAGGTGTCGGCCTACCTGAAGGAGAACCACATCGACGTAGATGACTACCAGAACGTGAAGCAGGGACTGAAAGACTACTTCGAATACAATATTCTGCTCGACCCCAGCGAGACCAGCTACACGCTGATGAAAGCGGCCGAACGCGAGGTAGTGCGACAAGAATCGCCCATTCCATCGCTGAAGATCGTGAAGAACGAGGCCGAGATTCGTGGCTACCACGAGGCCATGCTGCGCGACGGAGTGGCGATGGTGCGCTTCCTGAAATGGCTGGAAACGGCGATGGAATCGCCGACCACAAAGACAGAGACGGCGATGGAATCGCCGACTACAGAGACGGAGATGAGCATCGACCGGAAGCTGACGAGCCTCAGGGCCGAGCAACCGCTGTACCGCGACCTCTCGTTCGACACCATCGCGGGCTATGAGGCCCACGGCGCCATCGTGCACTACGAGGCCACACCCGACACCGACATACCCCTGCAGCCCCACGGCCTGCTCCTGCTCGACAGCGGCGCACAGTATCAGGACGGCACCACCGACATCACCCGCACCATCGCCCTCGGCCCCGTCAGCGCCGAGCAGCGCCACATCTACACGCTGGTGCTCAAAGGCCACATCGCCCTCTCGCGCGCCGTGTTCCCCGAGCGCACCACGGGCACTCAGCTCGACGTGCTCGCCCGCCAGTTCATGTGGCGCGAAGGGCTGAACTACCTCCACGGCACCGGCCACGGCGTAGGCTCCTACCTCAGCGTGCACGAAGGGCCTCACCAGTTCCGCATGGAGTGGAAGCCACAGCCGCTTGTGGCGGGCATGACTATCACCTGCGAGCCTGGCATCTACCTCGCGGGACGCTTCGGCGTGCGCATCGAGAACACCATGCTCATCGTGCCGGCTTCCGAAGAGGCTTTCTTCCCCGTGGAAGACCGACCACGCTACCTGCGACTGGAGCCGCTCACGCTCTGCCCTATCGACAAGCGGCCCATCGACCAAAGCATGCTCACGCCCGAAGAGCGACAGTGGCTGAACAGCTACCACCAGACCGTCTACGACCGTCTGGCACCACGGCTCAACGCCGACGAGCAGCAATGGCTCAGGCAAGCCACGCTCCCCATCTGAAGAAACAGCCACTTTTTTGCTGATTTTTTCCAATTTTTCTCTACGAAAATAGCCTATATTACAAATAATGTGTAATTTTGCAGACGGTAAAAACGTTTTTAACATAATATCATCAAGATGAAAATCAAGTCATTTATCCTTGCAGCCCTGTTCTCGTTCATGGGAACGGCTGCCACGATGGCTCAGATGCAGATGCCGCCCATCCCCATCGACGAGGCAGTGCGCATAGGCAAGCTCGACAACGGGCTCACCTACTACATCCGCCACAACGCATGGCCCGAGCAGCGGGCCGAGTTCTACATTGCCCAGCGCGTGGGTTCCATTCAGGAGAACGACGACCAGCGCGGCCTGGCCCACTTCCTGGAACACATGTGCTTCAACGGCACTGAGCACTTCAAGGGCAACGACATCGTGAAGTGGTGCGAGACCATCGGCGTGAAGTTCGGCCAGGACCTCAATGCCTACACCTCCATCGACCAGACGGTCTACAACATCAGCAACGTGCCCACCACCCGCGAGGGCATCATCGACTCGTGCCTGCTCATTCTGCACGACTGGGCCGACGGTCTGCTCCTGGAGCCCGAAGAGATTGACAAGGAGCGCGGCGTCATTCACGAGGAGTGGCGACTGCGCACCAGCCCCACCATGCGCATGCTCGAGCGCGACCTGCCCCGCCTCTACCCCAACTCGAAGTATGGCCACCGCATGCCTATCGGACTCATGGAGATCGTCGACAACTTCAAGCCCGAGGTGCTGCGCGCATACTATGAGAAGTGGTACCGGCCCGACAACCAGGCCATACTCGTGGTGGGCGATGTAGACGTGGACAAGGTGGAGCAGAAGATCAAAACCCTCTTCTCGCCCATCAAGATGCCCGAGAACCCCGCCCCGGTGGTGGCTGAGGCCGTGCCCGACAACAACGAGGCCATCATCGTGGTAGACAAGGACAAGGAGATGCAGTACAGCATCGTGGAACTGATGTTCAAGGGCGACCCCATACCCGACGAGGTGAAGGGCAACATGCAGTATCTCGTCGTCGACTTCGTGAAGGATGCCGCCATCGGCATGCTCAACGACCGCATGGCCGAGATGGCACAAAAGCCCGACTGCCCCTTCCTGCAGAGCTCGGCCGGCTATAGCCAGTACCTGCTCTCCAAGACCAAGGATGCCTTCGACATAGACGCCCTGCCCAAGGAGGGCCAGACCGAGGCCGCGCTGAAGGCCGCACTCGTCGAGGCCCGCCGCGCCGCCGAGTTCGGCTTCACCGCCACCGAGTATCAGCGCTACAAGCAGAACTTCCTCAGCCAGCTCGAAAAGCAGTACAGCAACAAAGACAAACGCTACAACGCGCAGTTCGTGCGCAGCTACGTGCAGCACTACCTCGACAAAGAGCCCATACCCTCACTCGATTTCTACTACCAGACCATGAAGCAGCTTGTGCCCATGCTGCCCCTCGAGGCCGTCAACTCGCTGTTGAAGGGCATGGTGAGCGAGAACGACTCCAACCTCGTGGTGCTCAACATGAACCAGGAGAAGGAAGGGGCCGTCTATCCCACCGAGGCTTCGCTGAAGAAAGCCATCGACGAGGCACGGGCCGAGAAGATCGAGGCATACGTAGACAACGTGAAGAACGAGCCGCTCATCACCCAGCTGCCACAACCGGGCAAGATCGTGAAGGAAGTGGCCGGCAAGAAGTTCGACTACAAGGAGCTCACCCTCAGCAACGGCGTCACCGTGGTGCTCAAGCAGACCGACCTGAAGAAAGACCAGGTGATACTCTCGGCCCAGGGCTTTGGCGGCTCTACGCTCTACGGTGAAGAGGAACTTGCCAACCTGAAGATGTTCGACGACGTGATCGAAGCCAGCGGACTGGGCAACTTCTCGCACACAGAACTCGAGAAGGCCCTCGCAGGAAAGATTGCATCGGCCAGTCTCTCTATGGACGACAACCGCCAGTACATCAGCGGCTCGTCGACACCGGGCGACGTGGAGACGATGCTACAGCTCGTCTACCTCTACTTCACCAAGATCAACAAGGACCAGGAGTCGTTCGACAACCTGATGAAGACCACCGAGCTCATGCTGAAGAACAAGTCGCTGCAGCCCGAGGCCGTGTTCAGCGACTCGCTCATCGTCACCATCACCGACCACGACAAGCGGCAGAAGCCCATGAAGGCCGAAGACCTGCAGCGCGTGGACTACGACCGCATACTGCAGATAGCCAAGGAGCGCACGCAGAATGCCGCCGCCTACACCTTCACCCTCGTGGGCAACTTCGACGAGGCCACGCTGCGCCCGCTCATCGAGCAGTATTTAGGCTCGCTGCCCGGCGACCCCAAGAAGGTGGTGAAGGGCAAGGACCTCGACAAGGTCTTCAAAGGCGAGGTGAAAAACAACTTCCGCCGCAAGATGGAGACGGCCAAGGCCATCGCCGTGATGGTATGGAACAACCGCGACATGCAGTACTCGCTCGAGAACATCGTGCGGGCCGACATGGCAGGACAGATCCTTACCATGCTCTACACCGAGAAGATACGCGAGGAGGCCAGCGCTGCCTACAGCGTGATGGCACAGGGCAACCTGCAGCGCGACGACTACCACACCTCGGCCACCGTGCTCGTCTACTGCCCCATGAAGCCTGAGAAGGGCGACGTGGCCGTGAAGATCATGCGCGAGGAGGTGGAGGCACTGGCCAAGACCGTCGACGAGGAGAAGCTCAACAAGGTGAAGGAATACATGCTGAAGGCCATCGACGACCAGGCCAAGACCAACAACTACTGGATACGCCAGATCAACCGGCTGCGCGACTTCGGCGTCGACACCCATACCGACTTCAAGCAGGTGGTGCAGGCACAGACGCCCCAGAGCATTGCCGCCTATATGAAGGAACTGCTCAAGCCGGGCAACCGTGCCGAGATCATCATGCTGCCCGAGGAGTAAGGCCATACGCCCATGACCATTCGCACAGCGCCACTACTGCCCGTGGCCGTCAGCCTGCTTGCAGGGACGGCCA
Source organism: uncultured Prevotellaceae bacterium (assembly GCA_946406555.1). Lineage (GTDB taxonomy): Bacteria > Bacteroidota > Bacteroidia > Bacteroidales > Bacteroidaceae > Prevotella. The sequence continues at coordinate 10,787 of CAMJLB010000023.1, forward strand.
CGGGCTTTTGCTTCCCCGCCGCCCCATGGCAGTGGCCTCTGCTGGCCATGCTCGTGGTCATCGCGGCACTGGGGCGGCGCTGGCCGCTGGCACAGTCGGCGCTCCTGCTCGCGGCCATGGCCACACTGGGCATGCTCCTGGCGGGGCAGAAAGAGATGGAAGCGCAACGCTGGGGCTATGATGCCCACGAACGGAAGACCGAGCTGATAGTGGCCTCTGAGCCCGCCGAGAAGCCCCGTTCGGTAGCGTTCGACGCGCTGCAGGCTTCCGACGGACGACTGCTGAAATGCTACATGGCCAAAGACTCACTCTCGCTACGGCTGAAGCCCGGCGACGCCCTGCTGGCCCATAGCCGCATACGGCCCCTGAGCGACTTCCGCGATGGTTCGTTCAGCTATGCCCGCTACCTCATGGAGCACGGTTTCTCGGGCCGCTGCTGGGTGGGGCGCGGACAGTGGGCAGCATGCAAGCCCACGTTGCAGTCGCTCTCGGTAACAGACCGCTCGCGCCTCAGGTTCCTGCGGTGGCGGCATGAGCTGCTGGGGCGCTACCATGCCGTGGCCACGGGCGATGCCTACGCCGTGATGGCGGCCATGACGCTGGGCGACAAGACCACCCTCAGCCCTGCCCTGCGCCAGGCTTACGCTGCCTCGGGTGCCGCCCATGTGCTGGCCCTCAGCGGCCTCCATCTAGGCATTCTCTATTTCATGCTGTCGTTTCTCTTCCTTGGGCGGCGACGGGCGGCATGGCTGGCACAGGCACTGCTCGTGGTGGCACTCTGGGCCTTCGTGCTGCTCGTGGGCATGCCGGTGAGCATGGTGCGCTCGGCGGTGATGCTCACCATGCTGCTGCTCTTCGCCAGACGCGGACTGCAACAGGCATCGGTCAACGTGCTCTGCCTCGCTGCCATTGTGCTGCTGGTGGCCAATCCCTTTGCACTCCACGACGTAGGCTTCCAGCTGTCGTTTGCCTCGGTGCTCAGCATCTTGCTGCTCATGCCTAAGTTCGAAGCCCTCATTGGCCGGGAGTGGCTGCAGCACCACCGCTGGGCCCGGGTGCTCTTCGGCTGTCTGGCCGTGTCGGTGGCGGCACAGGTGGGCACGGCTCCGCTCGTGGCCTATTATTTTCACCAGCTGCCGCTCTGCTTCCTGCTCACCAACCTCGTGGTCATGCCCGCCGCCTATCTCGTCTTGTGCGGCTCGTTGCTGTTGCTCCTGCTGCCCTGGCCGCCCGTGGCACAGGCCGTGGTATGGGTCGTGGAGATGCTCAACAGCCTGCTGTCCTGCCTGGCCGCCATGCCCGGGGCCACCATCAGCGGACTGCGCCTCAATGCCATTCAGGCAGTGCTCTGCTATGTAGTCATCATCACGGTGATGGAGTGGGCATTCTTCCGAAAGAACCGCTTAGCGGGTTTTCGAAGACCAAGTAATAAGTAGATGAACAAAAATAGTTTTATAATTGAACACGAAGACACAAAGGGCTCTACTTCCCTATCCTGATGGCGATGGCCTTCAGCTGCTGCCAGCCGGCGCGGTCGGTGAGCCTCACCATGAAGTGGTAGTCGCCCCGGCGGAGATTGAGTTCCTCACCCTCGGGGTGCTCCTTCGTCGACACCTTCAGCGTGCGTGGTATGGCGATGCGGGTCTGCGCCAGATAGGTCTGCCTTCCGGCAGGAATGGTGTAGCTCTGGTTGAACACCCATGCCGTGTCGGGCAGCATGCGTGCCGCCTCAGGCAGATGGCATTCTCCCTCGTGGTCGTGGTCATCATCGCCCTCGTGGTCGTGGTCATGGTCGTCGGCCTCGGTGCTGTGGCTGTGGTGGTCGAAGTTGCCATGAATCTCGATGGCAAAGCTGCCCAGCTCCTGGTCGTCGGCCATCAGGTAGTTGAAGTAGATAGTGTCGCCCGGCTCATAAACCTGGCAGTTGATAGGGTTTGGCACGATGCCCCGGTCCGAGATCTCGGGCACGGTCATATCTTTCTCTTCGTCGTCTCCGCAAGCAGCGAGACCAAATGTCGTTACGCCGACAAGAGCCATCATGAGGCTCATGTATTTCATCTTTTTCATTTTTTCAGTTTGCAAAATAAGGGTTACTATTTTTGAGCAGGGCGGCCTGATAGGCCGCACAATAGACGAAAAGGATTATGGAGAGGCCATAATTCCTAATTCTCAATTCTCAATTCCTAATTCCTAATTCCAAATTCTTAATTCCAAATTCGTAATTCTCAGAACTCCAGCCCCAGCATCAGGGCGACGTTTCTTCCCGGCTCCGGCACGTCGATGAGCCGGTAGTAGCTGGTGTGGTCGTAGTATCGTCGGTTGAGCAGGTTGTCGGCATGCAGCGTGAGGCGCAGCGTGGTGCTGCCCAGATGCCAGTCTTTTCCTGCCGCCATGTTCAGGGTCCAGTATCCGTCGGTGGGCTTCTCGGGCGGCACGATCTCGTCTTGCCTGCCTACCACGCGGGCGTTCAGCCCCACGAAGCCCCGTGCCTTTCGCCCGAAGCCGTACTTCACCCCCACCTCGGCCGACCATGGCGTGCTGAAGGGCAGCGTGTAGCCCTTCTTCTCGCCCGACTGTTGCCGCGCATAGAGGTACTCGCCTTGAGCGGTGGCCTCCCAGTGAGCCGTGATATGCCAGGCCGCCCGCGCCTCCAGTCCCCAGCGCAGCACACGTGCCTGAGTGTAGTGGTACAGCTGCAGCCCTTCTACATATTGCGCCGTGGGATTCAGGTAGATGTAGTTGGGGAAGTAGTTCACGTAGGGTTCCACCTCGGCCTCCACCACGTCGTTGGCCCAGCTCACCGAAGCGTCCAGCTGATACGACTCCTCGGGGTCCAGCTCCTGGTTGCCCCGCTCGTAGCGGAAGATATGGTAGTTGATGCCGTCGGCCCCCAGCTCCTTCGGTATGGGCACGCGGAAGCTCTTTCCCACGTTGGCCTTCATCACCCACTTCCCGGTGCTGTAGTTCACGCCCGCCGACCATGTCAGGCTGCCAAAGCTGCGGCGAATGTCGGCCGACCGCTGCAGGTAGGTATCGACGCCGCCGACGGGAGTGACGTACCAGTCGCGGTACTCCCTGATGTGGGTGCGTGCCAGGTCGTAGCGCAGTCCGGCGTTGACGATCAGGTTCTCGCACAGCGTGTAGCGGTCCATCACGAAGATGCCGGCGCTGGCCGTCTCGAAGTCGGGAACGATGAAGCCCCAGCCGCCGCGTCTGTTGTGCTGCAGCTCGCCGCTGAGTCCGCCGCGCAGCTCGTGGCTGCCGGCTACATGGCGCAGCGAGATGCCGGCGGTGTAGGTGCTCTTCACGAAGCGGCGCTCACGGGTGTCGCCGGGCGTGGGCATGTAGCCATGGCCCACCGGCTCGGAGTGCTCCTCGCGCACGTTGTTCTGGTAGGCCAGATTCAGCTCTGCCGATGTGACATCACTGCGCCAGGTGGTGTGGCTGAGCACCTTCAGGTGGTTCACCCACTGGTAGGGCAAGTCGATGTCGCGCCGCGAGCGGTCGTAGTCGATGCCAGAGAGACGCACCTCCAGACCATGGGCATTGGCAAAGAAGCCGCTCTTCTGGTAGCTGTCGCTCACACGCAGGTCGGTGTGGAAGTTGTAGCCGGCGTAGCCCGCCATAAGGCTGCCGTCGCGCTCGCAGCCGACGGTGTTGCGCAGCCGCCCGTCCTTCAGCCTTATCCAGTAGGAGTAGTACTGAATGCTGTCGGTGGGCACCCGGTAGTCGGCATAGTCTATCAGCGTGGCATTGGCACGGTAGAACCATTTGCCCCGTCGCCCCTCCACCTTTGCCGAGAGTCCCAGCTGCTCGTTGTTGGTGCGGCCGAAGAGCTGCACGCTGCCGCCGAAGGGCTCGGTGGGCACGTGGTTGGTGTAGAGGCTGAGCACGCCGCCGATGGCATCGCTGCCATAGAGCAGGGCCGCCGGTCCTTTGATCACCTCGGCACGGTCGATGGCAAACTGGTCGATCTCCAGCCCGTGGTCGTCGCCCCACTGCTGTCCCTCGTGCTTGATGCCGTCTTCGGTCACGGCCAGTCGGTTGAAGCCCAGACCGCGAATGGTGGGCTTCGACTGCCCACTGCCTATCGTCATGGCCTTCACGCCGGGAATGTGCTGCAGCGTCTGCATGAGCGAGCCGTCGAAGTGCTGCTGCAGGTAGTCACGGTCTACGTGCACCTCGGCCTGCGACGAGCGCATCTGCTGCTGCAGCCGCTGCTGTCCGGTCACGGTGACGGTCTCGAGCGTGACGATAGTGTCGGCTGGCGCTGAAGCGGCGAGCATCGCGGCCAGTAGCATGTCTATCATACTCTTTCGTGTTTTTGTGTCTGAACGTTTACTATTTTAGCAAAAAGACTCTTGCTATGGTGAAAAAAAACGTCAGACCACAGGGGGGGCCCTCGTCAAGGGCATGCCGCAGGCAGAGGGTCTCACGGCCTGCCACGGCCATACGGGCACCACACGGCTCGCATGGCTGAACACCATCACCGCAAACACGGTGGCGGGCAGAAACGAGAACGTGAGGAACTGGCAGAGCACGCAGGCATGCATGGCCACGCCCTGCGCCGCCACATGTCCCTGGCAGTGGTGCTGCACGCACTCGTTGCAATAGCTATGCACAGGACCGTCGGCCACGTGCACATGCAGCGACGACATCACAAGCATTGGCACGAACACGGCCAACAGCACCCACGAGGCGATATGTCGTTTCATCATCACGTTCACGGCTGCAAAGTTACGAATATTTTTTCTAACCATACGCGCAAGAGGCATTTTTTCCTTCCGTAGGCTAAAAAAACGGCAGTCAGTTTTGTTTTTTGTCCTATAATCCGTAATCTTTGCACCATGATGCAAGACTCGATGACCATAAAGTGCAAATATCCCATAGGCATACAGACCTTGCAACGGGAACATAGAAATTTTTACGACAATCGACCACAAAATTACAACTATTTTTGCAATCCACGCTAAATTAGAAAAAAAATAATTCACAAACCAACCGAAAAAAAATGACATGCCTCAACCCATGACATTCGCTGCCTGCCCCATATAAACAAAAAAAACGACAATTTATTTGTTAATGCAAGAAAAAAAATGTACTTTTGCACGCATAAAAGAAAACAAATGGAGCAAGAATCATTCCAAATATCAGATGCCCTGAGAGTCCTGGCCTTTGAGTTTGAGGATGCAGACATTTCGTCGGTCTATTTCGTAGATAAATTATCGAGCTATATAGACAATGGCGCTTATTCTCTATACGTCATCACTGGACTGGAAGAAGCTCGCAATTTCGAGGCAGACGCTGTCTATTTTCGAATGATGGACAACGGCCAGCCTCCAATGCCCCAGATTTTCATTTACGACAATGTGACGCATCGCCGCAGCGAGAGAGACTTTGCACGCATTCATCGCAACATCTGGAGTGTTTGTAGACCACATGCAGTTTTAGCTGAACGGTGGCATAGAACGTTTCAAGCTGAACAAGCACGGCGAAGGACAACCTTTTGCCATTATGTTTGGATATATACAGTCTGGCACATTTGAGCATTGGGAGACTGAAGTGAACAAGTGGCTGAACGATTTGGCAATGCTCATTCCGTGCTATCCATACGAACAACTTGAAAAGTGCGGAGACGACACCAGACGATTCAAATCCCGCCATCTACGCATAGACCACAGAAGCCAGAAAACGATGAGCGACATCAACATCCTACATTTCTGGCTGGATTTGCGCAAGCCATCCCAGTGACCACTTTGCCGCCGTATTGCCAGATGACATAAATTTAACACAAAAAAGAATAAGAGCAATGAAAAAGAACAATGACTTAATCGGGCTCGCCTCCACGAGCGATGCGGAGACCCGCACCATCGGTGGGCAGTGGTGCTGCCTGATGCTGCGCTGCCTGCTGGTGGCCGCGTTGACGTTCAGCGCCCAGGGCATGCGTGCCGACGACTTCCTGCAGAAGGCGGCCAACTACACCTGCATGCAGATGGGCCTCGACAAGCTGCGCTTCACCCTTCCCACGCAGAAGTACCACCCCACGAGCACCAACGAGGGTGTGCAGGAGGGCATCGTCTACGTCACCGTGGGCAACGGCGCGGAGCAGAAGGTGCTGGAGTGGCGCTGCGACGACTACTCGGAGATGGACAAGGGCTACTGGATAAAAGCCTATCAGGGCGGCACCTTCCAGCTGGTGGGCAAGGCCCGCCAGTGGCAGACGTTCAGCAATGCCGACGACTGGGTGCGCTACTACCTCGACGCCGATGCCAGCGACAGCTACCACCGCACGACAACCGTAGACTGGACCATACCGCTGGAGCTGCGCGGCAAGAGCCTGAAGCTAACCCTCTGGGTCCACGTCAACCACTCGGGCATAGGCGACTGGCACGTGCCCAACGCCTCGGGCCGCCACCAGCTGCTGACCTGGAACGCCCCCGAGGCACCGGCCACGGGAGCCGAGCTGAGCGACTTCATGCTCGCCTACGACCAGCAGCACGTGGGACGGGTGATGGCAGTCTATAACATCAACGGCAAGAGCGTGACCTGGGCCAAGCTGCACTACACCGACGCCGTGACGGGCCAGCAGGGCACCGCCGACCTCGACGCGAAGCTCGTGGGCTTTGCCTATCTGCCCATGGACCGTGCCTACCGCGACGTATATGTAGAGGCATCGATCCTCGACAGCGAGGGCCACGCCGTGATGACGCAGTCGGCCACAAGACGCACGAAGATGGTGCACACGGCCAGCGGCCTGCGCACGCTGCTCACCGACAAGGGCCACGCCCGGCTGACATGGACGGTGACCGACGCACAGCAGGAAGACATGGACGAGAACGACGCCTTCGAGGTGCAGCGCAACGTGGGGGCTACCCGCGCCGAGAGCGAATGGCAGGCCTGCGGCACCGTAGCCTACGTGAAGGGCAACGCCACCTACACCTTCGACGACGAGAGCCTGCTCGAAAGCTACAAGGGCCACGGTGCCACCTACCGCGTGCGCCGTCTGAGCACCGGCATCTGGTCGTGGTCGGAGGGTTCGGGCGTGGCCACCTGCACGCTGGCCGCGCCACCCATGCTGCCAGTTCCGGGCAACGCCACCGTGAGGCGCTCGGCCACCTGGAACGACGAGAGCCACGTGGCCACGCTCAGCTTCGCCTTCGGTCCGCAAACCGATGACAAGGGCAACATCATACTGCGGGGGGCGAAAGACTTCGAGCGCTTCGCCCAGCGCGTGAACAGTGGCGAGACCACGCTCAACGCCATCCTCGCCGCCGACATCGACCTGGGTGCCTCGCAGGCCATGGTGGGCGCCTACGGCCGCTACTACCGGGGCACCTTCAACGGCAACGGCCACACCATCACCGTGGCCTATGAGGGCAAGGATAGCTACACCGCGCTGTTCCGCTATGTTGAGAACGCCGAGATCAAGAACCTCATCGTGGCCGGAACGCTCACCTCGAAGGCCATGGGCGTGAGCGGACTGGTGGGCTTCGCCAGTGGCGAGCGCCTCACCATCAGCAACTGCCGCGTGCAGGCCACACTCGACTGCCAGATGACGGGCGAGAGCTGCAACGGCGGCTTCGTGTCCTACGCCAACGGTCCGGCCGTGACCATCACCAACTGCCGCTTTGACGGGCAGTTCACCGGTGGCGAGTGCTATGGCAACTGCGGCTTCGTAGGAATGGTGAAAGGCGGCAAGGCATCGCTCACCAACTGCCTCTTCGCCCCCACCGCCCTCACTACGAAGGGCGACAACTGCTACACCTTCAGCTATCCCAACGACAAGGAGCACTTTACCGACTTCAACTGCTTCTACACCCAGCCCTACGGCACCGCGCAGAGCTATGCCGTGGAAAACCGCACGGCCACCGACCTGCAGGCCATCTATGGCGGACAGTGGCAGGTGCTGGGCCACGACGTGTTCCCCATCAGCTACAGCGAGCAGGGCGACCAGTACAGCCCCGCCATCTGGGACGAGCGGGCCAAGCTGCAGCTCAAGGTGAACATGCACGGCGAGGGCGGCAAGGTGGAGCACCGACTGGTAGACCTCTCCGACAGCTACACCGTGGGCGGCGAAGAACGCGTCGACGTAGAGCTGACACGCAAGTGCGTAGACTACAGCTTCGACCTCATCGCCCGCCGTGGCAGCTCGCCCCTGCGCTTCATAGGCACCACCCTCGACACGCTGACCGTAGCCGTGACGAAGACCGAGACGGGCGAGCAGGCCAGCTACCGGTTCCAGAACAGCGACCAGATAAAGAGCCTCACGCCCGTGACGAAGCAGAGCAGCGTGGAGCTGAACTGGGAGACCTCGGGCGGCGACCACGACTTCTTCCAGGTGCTGCGCAAAGACAAGCTGAACCAGGAGGCACGGTGGGACACCATTGCCACCAACATCATGGCGCAGACCTACGAAGACCGGCAGGTGTTGGCACAGCACAACTATATATACCGCGTGGAGAGCGTCTATCAGTGTGAGGGCACCAACACCCATGCCCTCGAGGCCGAGGGCCACTGCGAGCCCACGGGCATGGTGAACGGCTACGTGCGCATGGCCGACGGCACCGCCCTGGGCGGCATCACCATAAAAGTGGAGCCAGCCAACGATGCCACCCGGGAGGCGGCACAGCAGCCCTACTGGGAAACCAAGACCGACAGCACCGGCTACTACGAGGTGAGGGGGCTGCCCTTCCGCGAGACGGGACAGTACAACGTCACCGCGCCCACCACCGGCGACCAGCGCGCCTTCACCGGCGGAGGCCTCATCGCCTTCAGCACGAAGAGCAACTGGGTGCAGAACTTCAACCTCTACATGGACGAATATGTGGTGTATGCCGGCAACGTGTACTACCGCAACACCACCATCCCCGTGGCCGGCGTGGCCTTCAAGGTAGACGGCGTGCCGGTGTACAACGCCAACCGCCAACTCGTGACCACCGACACACAGGGGGCCTTCGAGCTGAGCATACGCAAGGGCACCCACAGCGTGCAGGCATGGAAGGAGGGCCACGGCTTTGTCGACGGCGGCTTCCTGACGAACCCCGACGCGGTGAAAGACAAGCGGCAGTATAACTTCGTGCAGAACGTCACGGCCACGGTCTGGGACACCACCACCGTGGTGCTGCGCGGCCGCGTGGCGGGCGGCGAGGTGCAGGGCAGGAAGCCCCTGGGCCAGTCGCTCTCGAAAAACAACCTGGGCGACTCGCTGAAGATCGTGATGCAGCTCGAGGGCGACAACACCTCTTATCTCTTCCGCCGACAGGACGACGAGACCATCAGGAGCCACAGCTACAACGTGGCCTTCGGCAAGAAGGGCAGCGACGTGGCCCACGTCGACGTGACGCGCCACACCATCACCATCCACCCCGATGCCAAGACGGGCGAATACCAGCTGCGGCTGAACCCGGCGAAATATAAGGTCACCGAGGTGTCGGCACAGGGCTACGCCACCCTCTTCCAGCAGGGCAAGGTGGGCGAGACGCTCGACCTCACGCAGCGTGCCCAGGGCGACACCTGCGAGTACAGCCGCATATACCGGGCCGTGCCCGACGTCGACGTGAAGCAGCTCAACAGCGGCTCGCAGCAGTTCTTCGGCTTCAAGAAATACACCGCCACCAACACCATCGGCAACAGCGACGACGTGGTGACCTGGTGGCAGGACGAGCAAGGAGTGGGCCACTACTCCTTCGGCTACCCCGTGTTCATGGCACAGTCGCCCTACGTGTGGCAGCTGCAGGCCTGCGAGAAATACTACTACAACAACAAGCAGAACGCCGAGCCGGACATCGTGAAGCTGAAGGGCGGCAGCGTGAAGATACAGAACACGCTGACCACCGACGCGCAGACCGCCGAGACCACCGTGACGCTCGACGAGGAAGGCACCGGCACCTACGTGTTCATACCCGACAACAGCACCTTCAACCTCGAGGGGGCGATGGCGCTGAAGCAGGTGAGCATCACCCTGAACTACGACGGCGGCTACTACGACGTGAAGCCCCTGGGTGGCAAGACCCTGCAGGGCTACGTGATGGCCATCAAGCCGAAGGCCGAGGGCACCTACGTCACCGCCCAGGGCACGCCCCAGCTCATCGACATCCTGCGCGACCCGCCCGGCGGCGGCAGCTCGGCCTACATCGAGAGCGGGTCGAAGATGACCTGCTCCTACAACCTCTCGCTCGACGCCACCATCGGCACGAAGCTCACCATGCAGACCACCACGGCCAAGAACACCACCCTGCTGGGCGTGGTCGTGGCCCCGGCCGGCAACGGCACCTTCTCGGGCACCATCACCGAGGGCAGCACCAAAAACGACATGGTCTTCTCGGCAGCTGTATCCTATACCGGCAGCTGGAACTGGAGCTACACCTACGACGTGAATGAGCGCATACAGACACAGAGCGGCAAACTCTGGGTGGGCGACAAGGCCGACCTCTACATAGGCCACAACGAGAACATCGTGCTCTACAAGGCCATGGCCGTGAGGGCCATCCCCGAGAGCCAGTACCTGCTGATGAAGAACCACGAGGGCGGCTCGTTCAGCATCGACGGCAAAGACGGCAGCAAGCTCAACGTCGACGTGCCCGTGGGCACGATGAAGGTGCTGGCACGCGGCACCGACGACAAGGGCAAGAACATCTACCTCGTGAGCGACGAGGTCATCGGCACCGGCCCGGTGGTACGGTCTACCTTCGTGCACTCGCAGGACTACATAGAAAACGAGCTGCTGCCCGACATGGTGAAACGGCGCAACCAGCTCATCTACCCTGCCGACACGCCCGACGACCTGCAGGCCCTGGCCAACCGCGACGGCAAGGCCTACTACAAGAGCAAGGTGGCCAAGACCGACAAGACCTTCGGCGCCGACGGCACCTACACCGCCTACTACCCTGAGAAGAACGGCGAGCTGGCCACCGACCAGGTGCACGCGCTGAACATGGAGATGGCCACCTGGCTGAACTACCTCGCGCTGAACGAGATGGAGAAGCTCAACGTGACCCCCGACCGGCTGGTGAAGAACTACAGCTTCGACGGAGCCGCCAACATACAGTACAGCGAGAACTTCAGCGTGGCGCGCACCGATGCCGGACAGGTGAAGTACCCCATCATACAGGGATTCGACCTCATGGGCACCTTCCCCTCGCTCATGGAGACCTTCCAGAAGCTGAAGGACCTGAGCACCATCAGCGGCTGGACCCAAGACCCCACACCCCACCAGGCCGAGATAAAAGACGGCGACAACGGCAAGTATATCGACGTGGCCACGGGCGGATATGGCTGGGCCATGAAGTGGGTGCCCATACTCTCGTACAACATCAACGGCATGAACTCGCAGGCCCAGACCTACACCAAGAAGATAGGCTTCACGCTGAGCGCAACGCCGGGCGCCAACCTCAGCGTCGACGTGTACCGCACGAAGAAGAGCTACTGGGACATCAACACCAGCAACAAGGGTGTCGACAGCTACAACAGCACCAAGCTCGACACCATTCTCTTCGTGACGAAAGACAACCTCTTCATGCAGCATGCGGGCAACACCTTCCAGCCCACCTACTCGAACTGGACGGTCTACTCGAACCTGATTTTCCGCACCCGCGGCGGCGCCACCACGTCGCCCTACGAGGGCGAACGCAAGACCCGCTGGTACCAGCCCGGCACCACGCTCGACGTGGCCACCGTGCCCATCGACCGGCCGAAGATATGGATCGACGAGCCGGTGGTGAGCAACGTGCCCTTCGACGAGCCGGCACGCTTCGTGCTCCATTTTGCCAACGAGAGCGACTACCCCGAACGGGTGACGATGAACTTCAGCTATAACCTCAAGCCGGGCTGCAACCCCAAGGGCGCCACCGTCCTCATCGACGGAAAACCGCTGTCGGGAACGCCCGAGAACATCAAGATGTACCCCATACTCGACGGTGAGGGGAAGCACAAGGTGTTTACCAAGGAGATTGCCGTCTACCCCAGCAAGGCATACGACTACGAAGACCTGACCATCACGCTGAAGAACCCCGACGACCCGATGGTGACCTACAACGCGAACTTCTCGGCACACTTCATTCCCACGGCGGGCAAGGTGAACGTGACCGCGCCAAGCAACAACTGGGTGATGAACACCGAGAGTCCCTACGACAGCAAGCTCAAGGCATGGTACCTGCCCGTGAGAATCGACGGCTTCGACGTGAACTACCCCAACTTCGACCACATTGAGCTGCAATACAAGCTGTCTACGCAGGGCGACAACGACTGGGTGGCGGTGTGCTCCTATTATGCCGACCCCGACCGGCGGGCCAACGCCAGCGGCGAGACCGACACCATACCCTCGAACGGCGTGATCATCGCCCCCTTCTACGGCGAGACCGACCCCGTGGAGCAATACTACGACCTGAGGGCGGTGAACTACTGCCGCCATGCCGGCGGATTCCTCACGCGCTCCTCGCAGGTGATTACCGGCATCAAGGACACACGCCTGCCCGAGGCCTTCGGCACACCCGAACCCGCCAACGGCATCCTCGGCATCGGCAACGACATCAGGATAGCCTTCTCGGAACCCATCGCAGGCAACTACCTGCGCAAAATAAACAACTTCGAGGTGCTGGGCACCCCGCTGAACAAGGACATCACCACGCAGACCTGCCTCACCTTCGACGGCGAGAACACGCTGGCCGTGACCCAGGGCGAGCGCAACCTCATGGGCAAGAGCTTCACCGTCGACGTGATGGTGAACCCCGCCGCCGACGCGCGGCAGATGACCATCCTCGCACACGGCGGCGAGGAGAAGGGCCTCTGCCTGGGCCTGACGGCCGACAAGAAGCTCATGGCCACGCTCAACGGCAAGACCGTGACCAGCGACGAGGCCATACCCTTCAACAACATGGCGCGCGAGGTGGGCTACGCCATCGACCAGAAGAACGGCACCACCACGGTGAACTTCTTCGACGGCAGCAAGGCCATTGGCACCCAGCAGCTGGCCGACAGCCACGACGCCACCTCGGCCATCTACTTAGGAGCCGACTTCGGCACCACCGACGACCACTCCTTCAAGGGCGACATGCTCGAGCTGCGGCTCTGGAACCGTGCCTTCACCACCGCCGACTTCGATGCCTACGGCCGCAAGACCCTCTCGGGCTACGAGAGCGGACTGCTCGACTACTACCCACTGAACGAGGGCGAGGGCGAGTGGGCCTACGACAAGGCAGCGGGCAGCATGGACCTCATGCTCCTCGACCATGCCTGGAAGCGACCGGCAGGCATCGCACTGAAGATGGACGGCACCAAGGCACTGAAGCTGCAGCCCAGGCACTTCACCCGCAGCAGGCTGCACGACTACACGCTCACCTTCTGGTTCAGAACGAGCGAGAAAAATGTAACACTCTTTGCCAACGGCGAGGCCCGGCGAGGCAGCGACGACCAGCTGAACATCGGCGTGAACGACACCGTGCTCTTCGTGCGCTCGGCAGGGTTCGAACAGCCCATAGCCAGCGTGAGCGACGGACAGTGGCACCACTTCGCCATGACCGTGAGCCGCTCGAGAAACGTGGCCAACGTCTATGTAGACCGGCGCATGAGGGAGTCTTTCCCCGCCGACAGCCTGCAGGGCATCGTGGGCGACCACATCGCCCTCGGCGCCACCTATACCGCCGACAACCAGGCAAAGAACGTGCTACGCGGATACATCGACGAGGTGGGCATGTATGAGTCGGTGCTGCCGCTGAGCCTCATCAAGGACTACGCCACACAGACGCCACTGCCCACGATGACCGCCCTCATGGCCTATCTCGACTTCTCACACGACGTGAAGCAGCAGAACGACACACACAGGCTCATGCCCACAGGCATCAGCCTGAAGCAATATGTCGACGCACAGGGAAAGGTGCTGGCACGACGCGACACCCTCGTGCAGCAGAACCTCGTGGACGAGCTGGCCGACAGGACAACCTACGCGCCCATGACCAGCGCCTCGCAGCTGAAAGCCCTGAACTACAGCTACGTGGCACGCGACAACGAGCTGAACATCAACATCAAGGAGCCCGACTTCATGGTAGAGAAGACCAACCTCTACATCACCGTGAAGGAGGTGCCCGACCTGCAGGGCAATCTCATGGCATCGCCGGTGATGATGAACCTCTACGTGTATCGTAACCCGCTGCGATGGAGCGAAAATCAAATCACCGCCGACCTGAACTACGGCGAGGGAGGCGTGCTCGCAGCTACGATAAGCAACGAGAGCGGCATCGCACAATACTTCGAGCTGCGCGACCTGCCTGTGTGGATCACGGCATCGCAGACCAACGGCACCATCGAGGCGCTCGGAAAGAGGAAAATACTCTTCACCGTGTCAGACTATATCAACGTGGGGACCTACCACGAGCTTATCTCACTCGTGGGAGGCAACAACATGACCGAACCGCTCACGCTCAGCTTCAGGGTAAGCGGCAACGCTCCACAATGGCAGGTGGACAATAAGCTCAAGAAAGACAACCAGACCATGATGATGGTGGCAAGGGTGAAAATTGACGGCGTGGTAGACACCGCCATGGACGACATCATCGGCGTGTTCGACGAGAACCTCACCACGCTCGGCGTGGCAAACATCGAGACCGACAACACCGCCAACGCCAACGAGGCCAGGGCCTACATCACCATCTATGGCTATACCAACGCCGACGGAACCACACCCAGGCTGCTCTTCAGACTCTACGACGCATCGACGGGCAACGTGGTGTCGCTGAACGCGGAAGACGGACAGGAATACTCGTTCGTGAAAGATGCCGTCGTGGGCTCGCCCGCCAACCCCGTGATGCTCGAAAACACCTACAACTACGTGCAGACCATCAGCCTGAAGAAGGGATGGAACTGGGTGTCGCTCGGCGTAAAGCCTCTGCCGGGGGCTACCATTGGCAGCTACCTCAACAGTGCCGCCGTATGGGAACCCGGCGACATCATCGCCACCGTGGAGGGAACCAAGGCACTGCAGTGGACATGCCGCCAAAACGCCAAAGCACCACGAGGATACCTCTGGGACCACAACGACGACCCTATCAGCCTGGACCCCACCAAGATGTACACCATCTATTCGGTGAGCGACAAAGACGTGACCTTCGAGGGTACCTTTGCCTACAACAAGATCACCGTGCACAAAGACTGGAACCGCATTGCCTACCTCTCGGGCATCAACCTGCCCATCGCACAAGCCCTCTCCGACTACAGCGAGAAAGCCAGCGAGGGCGACGTGATCAAGTCGCAGACGGCCTTCTCGGTAGCCACAAAGACCGCCAGCGGACTGGTATGGAAAGGCACGCTGCAGCACATGGAGAAGGGCAAGGGCTATATGCTCAAGCGCATGGCCGGCGACGAGGCATCGTTCGAATACCCGCAGTACTTCTCTGACAACCGCTACAGCGGAACCACCACCGCCGCAAGGCAGCGCGACGGGCGCAACACCCTGGCCACGATGAACGTCGTGGCACGGGTGAGCGGCATCGAGCTGCTGCCCGGCGACAGGCTCGCCGTGTATAACGGTGCCGAGCGGTTGGCCGAGACCACGGCCGACGACGAGGGTCTCTTCTACCTGAACATAGGCAGCGACGGGCAACCAGCCGGAACGCTCACCTTCGCCGTAGAGCGAGAGGGCACCATCGTGGCTGCCACCGGCTCGGCCCTGACCTTCCAGCCCAACCGCGTGGCGGGCACGCCCAATGCGCCCACCGCCATCGACTTCGTGGCTCCAGGCGAGCTGCCTGCCGACGGCAGATGGTATACCACGGCGGGCTTGCTGCTGCCTAAGAAGCCCACGAAGACGGGCTTATACATACACAACGGCAAAGTAATCCAGATTTCGAATAAATAAAGGAAAACAATGATGAAGAAAACCATCTTATATGCACTCGCAGCCCTCGCCCTCGTGGTGGGGGGCTGCGGCTCGGATGCCGACGACGAGGGCACACAGCCGGCACCGGCACCCACCACCCTCGCCATGGGAACCGACGAGAAGCCCCAGTGGCAGGCCCCCAACTACGACCGCTACGAGCAGACCATGACCGTAGAGGTGTTGCTGCAAGACACACTGCTGCCATACGCCGGGGACGGCGACCTGCTCTGTGCCACCATCGGCGACGAGGTGAGGGGCGTGGCACTGCCCGTCGACTACGACGGCCAGTGGCTCTTCACCATCACCGTGGCAAGCAACGAGGCAGGCAGGCCCGTCACCCTCAGCTACTACTGCGACAGGCTGAAGCGCATCTTCACCACGCCATGGACCGATTTCGATGCCAGCACGCCGCCAACGGGCGAAGACGGCATATACAAGCCTGCGTTCGTGAAGTAGCCAAGAGAATGCAGGAAGTTAAGAAGTTATTGAAGTTAAGAAGTTAAGCCGATAGTATATGAACACGATGTTGACAATCCTGCTGGCCCTGTGCCTGCTGCCGGGCAGCTCTCATGCCGAAGAAGCCGACTCGGCCCTGCTCCGGCGCCTGGCGAACATGAAGCAGTTTGCCAAGGCGTTTCCCCAGGAGCGAGTCTACGTGCACTTCGACAACACCTCGTACTTCAAGGGCGAGCAGATATGGTATAGCGCCTACGTGGTGAGCGACGAACGGCTGCAGGCCACCAACCTGAGCCGCATACTCTACGTGGAGCTGCTCAACCCCATAGGCTACCCCGTCGAGACGCAGAAGCTGCCCATCGTAGACGGGCGCGCCCACGGCTCGATACAGCTGAGCGACACGCTGAACGCGGGCTTCTACGAGGTGCGTGCCTACACGCAGTGGATGCTGAACTTCACCACCGGCGACCGCCACGGCTGGGACCGGCTGCGGCGCAGCGAGGCGCGCCGCCACTATGGCGACCGCTTCCAGCGATACCTCGAGGGCAACGCCGGCGTGTTCAGCCGCGTGCTGCCCGTCTACGAGAAGGTAGACGGCGGCCGCTACATGGTGAAGCGCATGCCTCGGCTGCCACGGGCCACGGCCTCGATGGCGGCACCCGCGAAGGAACGGCTGTTCGTAGACTTCTACCCCGAGGGCGGCAATCTGGTGCAGGACGTGCCCACGCGCATCGCCCTGCAGGCCCACAATGCCGAGGGGCGCACGCTCAACGTGGCAGGGGCACTCTACCGCCGGGGCGACAGCATAGGCTACTTCCGCACCGACTATGCCGGGCGGGGCGTGTTTGCCGTGACGCCCGACTCGACCGACGGCGACGAGCTCACCGAAGGGCTGCAACTGCGCATCACCTACCTGGGACGCAACTACCGCTTCGACCTGCCCAAGCCCAAGAAGCGCGGCTACTCGCTCAGCGTGATGACGGCGGGCCAACAGCTGAAGGCCATGGTGGCACGCAACGGGCGCACCGAGGGCATGAGGCTGGGGCTGAGCATCACCTCGCGCGGGCACGCATATTATTATAGTATGGTAGACCTGCGACAGGCCAAGGAGGCAGTAGACATGATAGACCAGCGCCAGCTGCCCACGGGCGTGAACGTGGTGACGCTCTTCACCGAGGAGGGCAAGGTGCTGGCACAGCGCATGGTGTTTGTGAAGGGCAGCGACCTGACATGCCTGCAGTTCAGGGCCGACAGCGTGGACAACGGCCCCCGGCAGCCCTACGAGAAGATTGCGCTGAGCTACCAGCTCACCGACGATGCCGGCCGCCCGGTGCGGGCACAGGTGCCCTTCTCGATAGCCGTGACCGATGCCGACAGCCGGGAAGAGACCTACGACGACACCAACCTGCTGAGCTACCTGCTGCTCGCCTCTGAGGTGAAAGGCTTCATTCCCCATGCCGCCTACTACTTCGAAGCCGACGACCAGGAGCACCGCGCCGCCCTCGACCAGCTGCTCATGGTGCAAGGCTGGACCCGCTACGACTTCGAACAGATGATGAGCGGCCGCCACTACGAGCCCATGCTGGCCATAGAGCGGGGGCTGAACTTCAGCGGGCGCATCTGGGACGACAACGACTACCAGTCGAGGCGCTTCTGGAAGCTGCAGAACGAGAAGCCTATGTGGGTGTACTCGGAACTGTATGCACAGGGCGACACGCTGCCGCGGGGCGAGAGGCCCACCACGGTCGTCAGCCCCGAGGGAGTGGTGACCGAGAACGCCGGAAGCCCTCAGCTCATTCTCACCGGCGAGGCGCGCGTAGACACCACGGGCTGCTTCCACCTGAACATAACGCCCTTCTATGGCAAGGGGCGCATCGCCCTGATGCTCAACAAGCAGAGCATCGACGAACTGGGACTGGTGAAGGGCGGCGTGTTTGGCCACAACTTCCGGTGGAACACCATCAAGCGGCCCGCGTTCCTCTTAGGCAAGCGCATAGAACCGCTGAACCAATACTCGCCGCTGCCACGCAACTACGACTACTACGAGACGGCGGCACTCACCGACCCCATCGACCGCAACATGTTCCGCTATGGCTTTATGGCCGTGACCAAGGAGAACCAGGAACGGCTCAGCTACTACGACCCCATCACGCAGAGCTACGTGCTGCCGGGCGTGACAAAGAAGGTGAGACGCCGCTGGAGCGACCTGCACGACGTGATCCCGGCATGCGTGATGGACGTGAAAGACATGATGGCATGGCTATCGAACATCTATGGCGACCTGAGCGACTTCAAGTTCCGAGAGCACTCGCCCTACTACGACAACAACATCGCAGACGACGGACAAGGCTTCCTCTACGACATGATGATGGAAGACGCCCGATGGCTCGACAAGGAGTTTGGCACCAACCAGTTTACCAGACAGATGCTACGCAGCATCAACAACGACGTGCGCACCACACAGTACCAGATAGACAACGAAGCCCACTTCGCCCGCCTGGCCGAGATGCTCTACATCTTCGGACTCGACGGCATGAATTCCGTCTATGTGGGACTCGACAGCGTGGGCAACCGGACGCACTACACCAACGCTACCGGACAGGAGAAATACCTGCCGATAAACATGCACTTCTTCCCCGTGAACGAAAACTTCCGCACCCTGGAACTGTATGCCGACACCTACGACCGCCGACTGACTCACCAGCCAGGACGATACCACGAAGCGGTGTTCAGCTACGACCCTTACGCCACCACCAACGACAGGCATCCGCTCACGTCGATCTTCAACTTCATCGTGGGCGACACCTATTCCAACAGTCACCCTCTGCCCGAATTCATGGGCTTCCGCATCAACTTCCAGGGCTTCACCCAGCCCACGGAGTTCTTCGTCCCCAACTACGACTGGGAACCCGAACCCGACGAAACCGACTACCGCCGCACCGTGTACTGGGACCCCGAGGCAACCACCGATGCCGACGGACGCGCACGCATAGAGTTCTTCAACAACGGCTTCAGCCGCCGCCTCAGCGTCTCGGCAGAAGGCATCACGGCAGAGGGTGCCATCGTCACGTCGAAAAATACGAACAATGAAGAATAACTTATAACTTAAGTACGTAAGTTAAGAAGTTATGGAAGTTAAAGAAGTGAAGCGCCTACTCTTATACCTACTACTGTCCATGCTGTCTGGCACCGTTGCTGCCCAGACCTTTTCGGCCAAGGTGGTAGATGCCCGCACGGGGCAGCCACTCCCCTTCGCGAGCGTATACGGCGGTCCGGGCATCGCCACCATCACCAATGCCGAGGGGGAGTTCTCGGTGAGCTGCGATTCGGCCACGATGCTGCGCATCAGCTACGTGAGCTACCGGCAGCAGGCCCTCCGCGCCGGACAGATGCCCGCCCGCATCGGCCTAGCCACCATGGACATAGAGCTGCAAGAGGTGACGGTGATGCCCATAGCACCGCTGATACGCAAGGTGACGAAAGAGACGCTGCGGCAGCTGCAGAAGAACCGCAAGAAGAAGGCGAACTTCTTCTACCGGCAGACGTCGTTTCAAGACAGCACCTGCTACGAGTTTGCCGAGGCGTTCGTCACGGGCCGGTCGGCGGTTTGGCTGCGAGAGCTGAACCTGACCAACGGCCGGTATGCGGCCATAAAAAGCGACAGCACACAGCAATACTCGTATTACACCAACTTCTACACCAACTCCGAAATCGAAATAGCATCGGGCAGCAAAGACTATCCCAAGGACAATGCCCTCATGCCCCTGGCCCGCTTCTACAAGTACTTCTACGACGTAGACTACGAGGTGATCCGCGACGACTCCACACGCCTCTTCGCCATACACTTCAAGCCGAAACGGCACGTGAGGCGCAACATTCTCGACGTGACGATCTACGTAGACGAGCAGACGCTGCACCTGAGAAAGCTCGAGGGGGTGAGCCGCAACCAGGTGATTCTGCACACGGAGGGTGCCATCGGGAAAAACAAATTGAAAAGGTGGCTCATTCCCTCGGAATGTGCTTTCATCGTCAACATGACCGAGGAGCGGGGCTTCCTCGAAGTGCAGTCGGTATTTGCATCGGAATGCCACCAGCAGGGAGAGAAGTTTGTGGAGACGCGCTCCATTCTCTACAACGTGGGCGACAACTACATGCCCCCCGGCGAGAGCGGAAAAGAAAAGAAGAAAAAGAAGGAGAAGGGACAGCAGATGGAGTTCTACGGCAACCTACACAACACGATAACCGAGCAGGGCTACGACCATCGGTTCTGGCGCAACAACCCCGTGGTGCTGCGCACGCCGCTCGAGCAGCAGGTGATGGAACTGTTTGAGCGCGACAACCTCTTCGGACTGTTCAGATAAGCGTATAGAATTTGGCGTATAGCTCATTTTGCAGGCTGTTTTTGAGTGGTAGGTAGTCAATAGCTCAA
>CAMJLB010000024.1 GCA_946406555.1 uncultured Prevotellaceae bacterium
ATTTTATTTTGTCTTGAAAATCGAAAAACAGCATGCATATTCATGCAGTTTGACAGCGTACAGGCGTAGCCTAAATGACGAACCTCTTACCTTTGCACCCGACTCTTGAACGATAGTTGCTAAACTGAAGTTTCTCAGCCATCTTTCAACCATTCTAAACGGATTAAACGGATTTTTGCTGCGCAATGGTTGATAAGTAGATGAACAAAATAGTTTCGTAATTCAAGTCTAAGAAGTTCTTGACTTGCGATATTTGGATAAAAATGTTGTCTGGGAATTTGGAAATTTCAGAAAATCCTTCTATCTTTGCAAAAGAAAGGACAAACAGACACTTCGCAATATTCAAATACGATTATGGGAAAATATTTAGACCCGAAAGCTGACCTGACTTTCAAGAAAATATTCGGCGAACACAAAAACCTCGTCGTCAGCCTGCTCAACGCGCTGTTGCCCCTGAAAAGCGACGAGCGCGTGGAAAGCATAGAATATTGGCCTGCGGAGAAGATTCCAGACCGTACCGAAGCCGAGAAATACAGCATCGTCGACGTGTGCTGCAAGGACAACAAGAAGCGGGAGTTCATCGTGGAGATGCAGATGACGTGGACCGACTCGTTTAAGAGGCGGGTGCTTCTCAATGCCTCGAAGGCCTACGTGGCACAGACCGGTAAAGGCATGAACTACTCGAGCTTGCAGCCTGTCTATGCCTTGAACTTCGTCAATGCGGTGTTCTTGGAGGACGTAGACGACTATTACCACTACTATCATCTCGTGCACGACAAATACACAGACGAAGTGATCGACGGCTTGCACCTCATCTTTATAGAGCTGAAGAAGTTCAGACCCGTATCGTTTTCCGAGCGCAAGATGCAGGTGCTGTGGCTTCGCTTCCTCACCGAGATAAACGAAAAGACTGTAGAGGCCCCGGCCGAGCTGCTGCAGAACGCCGAAGTGAACGAGGCACTGGAAATCGTGGAGCGCGCAGCCTTCTCTGACGAGGATATGCGATTCTACGACAGGTTCTGGGACAGGGTGAGCACACAACGCACTTTTGAGGAGGAAGTGAAGAGAAAAGCTGAAGAGAGAGCGAAAGAGAAAGCGGAAAAGTGGGCAGAAGAGAGAGTAAGAAAGGCAGAGGCCATGGCTGAAGCCAAGATAGAACAGGCAGAGGCCATGGCTGAAGCCAAGATAGAACAAGCAGAGGCCATGGCTGAAGCCAAGATAGAACAGGCTGAGGCCAAAGCAGAACAGGCTGAGGCCAAGATGAAACAGACAACCATCGATACCGCCAGGAAACTGAAATCGATGGGACTTCCTGCAAAGCAGATTGCAGAAGTGACAGGCCTCACTGCAGAGCAAATAGAGAAAATATGACAAACGAAGCTGAATAAAAAAAGTTAAATGCTCAGGCAGGCAAAATATTTTTCATAACTTTGCATGCTAAAATAACAAGAAACGAATAATGAAGAATCTTCGCAACTACCTATTCGGCCTGCTGCTGGCAGTCTGTGGCACGGCCCATGCAGATGAATATGCTTACCTCACCATCGACCAGACTGGAAATGAGACGAGCTTTGCCGTAAGCAGCATCAACAGAATTACGTTTTCCAACACCGACATGGTACTCCACATGAACGACGGCACTCAGCAGACACTGCCACTGGCAAGCCTCTCAAAGATGTTCTTCGCCGAGAATGGCACCAACGGCATCGCCGCCACCATAGGCGCAGAGCAGCGGATCACGCTGAAAGACGGAGTGCTGCGCGTAAAGGGCCTGCCGGGGCAGACTGTGAGCGTATATAATACTGGCGGACAGATCGTGCGCAAGGTGACGGCAGGAGAACAGGAAACGGAAGTGAACCTAAGTGGAATGGTGAAAGGCGTCTACATAGTGAGAGTGGGCAACGAAACAAAGAAAATAATGAATAAATAGTGAATAAAAGCATCAGGTGCACCCCCGAAAACGCACATATACCACAATCGTGGTAGAAGGAATAACCCACCTGTGCGATTTCGGGGGGCATTTTTTTGCTATACCTTTGCACCGTCGATACGACAATAAGGACAGTCGTTCTTAAAGACAGAATAACAAAAGAGCATATTTTTAACAAACAAAAAATAAAGAAAGGAAAAAACTTATGAGCAACAAGAAACTTCATTTCGAGACCCTTCAACTGCATGTAGGCCAGGAACAGGCCGACCCCGCCACCGATGCCCGCGCCGTGCCCATATACCAGACCACGAGCTACGTGTTCCGCAACTCGCAGCATGCCGCCGACCGCTTCGCGCTGAAAGATCCGGGCAACATCTATGGCCGTCTGACCAACTCAACCCAGGGGGTGTTTGAAGACCGCGTGGCCGCCCTCGAAGGTGGCGTGGCAGGTCTGGCCGTGGCCAGCGGTGCCGCCGCTGTGACCTATGCTTTGCAGAACATCGTGCATGCCGGCGATCACATCGTGGCAGCCGACAACCTCTACGGTGGCTCGTTCAACCTCATCACCCACACGCTGGCCGAGAGCGGCATTGCCAACACCATCGTCAACGTGAACGACCTTCAGGCTCTCGAGGCCGCCATACAGCCCAACACGAAAGTGGTGTATGCCGAGACCTTCGGCAATCCCAACAGCGACGTGACCAACCTGGAGGCCGTAGCCGAGGTGGCCCACCGCCACAACATCCCCTTCATCGTAGACAACACCTTCGGCACCCCCTTCCTTATCCGCCCGCTGGAGCATGGCGCCGACGTGGTGGTCCACTCGGCTACGAAGTTCCTCGGCGGACACGGTTCGAGCCTGGGCGGCGTGATTGTCGACGGCGGCAAGTTCGACTGGAAAGCCAATGCCGATAAGTATCCCACGCTGGCCAAGCCCGACCCCTCGTATCACGGAGCCGTGTTTGCCGACGTGGCCGGGGCTGCAGCCTTCGTCACCCGCATACGTGCCGTCATCCTGCGCGACACTGGTGCTGCCATCAGCCCCTTCAACGCATGGATTCTGCTGCAGGGCCTGGAGACGCTCTCGCTGCGCGTGGAGCGCCATGTCTACAACGCGCTGAAGGTGGTCGACTTCCTGAAGAACCACCCAAAGGTGGCCAAGGTGAACCACCCCTCGCTGCCCGGACACCCCGACCATCAGCTCTATCAGAAGTACTTCCCCAATGGCGGCGGCTCAATCTTTACCTTTGAGATCAAAGGTGGCGAGCAGGAGGCATGGAAGTTCATCGATGCGTTGCAGATATTCTCGCTGCTGGCCAACGTGGCCGACGTGAAGAGCCTCGTCATTCACCCCTATACCACCACCCACTCGCAGATGACGCCCGACGAGCTGAAACAGCAGCACATCACTCCCTCTACCATACGCCTGAGCATCGGCACAGAGCACATTGACGACATCATCGACGACCTGGCACAGGCTTTAAACAAAATATAAGGCAGGAAAGAAGTACATTTTTATGACAGAATAGCATAAGAACATATTTTTTTTAACAGACATACCCCACAAGAAAAAACGTATGTTCTTATGTTGTTTTGTCTTAAAAAGAACATTTTGTCTTAAAAAAAGAATTATATCTTCTACAAAAACGAGATTGTTATGGCAAAGATAGCAAGACAGCTGACCGAGCTCATCGGCAACACCCCTCTTCTTGAGCTCAACAAGTATTCCGAGTCGCAGGGCCTAGAGTCGCCCATTGTAGCCAAAGTAGAATATTTCAATCCTGGCGGTAGCGTGAAAGACCGCATAGCCCTTGCCATGATTGAAGATGCCGAGCAGCGCGGACTGCTCAAGCCCGGAGCCACCATCATAGAGCCTACCAGCGGCAACACGGGCGTCGGCCTGGCTCTGGTAAGCGCTGTGAAGGGCTACAAGCTCATACTGACCATGCCCGAGACCATGAGCGTGGAGCGCCGCAACCTGGTGAAGGCCTACGGGGCCGAGGTACGGCTCACCAGCGGGAAGGACGGCATGCCGGGAGCCATTCGTGAAGCCGAGAAACTGCGCGACAGTATTCCTGGAAGCATCATCCTGCAGCAGTTTGAGAACCAGTCGAATCCGCTTCGCCACTACCAGACCACAGGCGCAGAAATATGGCAGCAGGCCGACGGGCAGGTAGACATCTTCGTAGCGGGCGTAGGCACAGGAGGAACCATCTCGGGCGTGGGCCGGTATTTGAAGGAGCAGAATCCCAACGTAAAAGTCATTGCCGTGGAGCCAGCTTCATCGCCCGTGCTGAACGGCGGGCCAAGCGGACCGCACAAGATTCAAGGCATAGGTGCTGGATTCGTGCCAAAAACCTACGATGCCGCGGTGATTGACGAAGTGATCGACGTGGAAAACGACGACGCCATACGCACAGGCCGACAGTTGGCACAGCAAGAGGGGCTGCTCGTGGGTATCAGCAGCGGTGCGGCTGCCTTTGCAGCAATAGTGGTGGCCAGGCGCCCCGAGAACAAGGGAAAGAGGATTGTGGTGCTGCTGCCCGATACCGGCGAGCGTTACCTCTCCACGGTACTCTACGCCTTCGAAGAATATCCGCTGTAACAAAAATGATACAATATCCTATTAGCCAACCAATTACTATCCATATAGCATGAATCGGCAAAGTGCAGGTCTATCTTTCGCGATAACCTGCACTTTCATATTTTTTACTAAAAATTTTGTATTTTGACAGTTTTTGTGTAATTTTGCGTTCAATAAAGGAATAACGAAATGAAACTACAGCTGTTAAGATTAGGACTGGCACTATTGTTGACATGCTTTTTGCCCCAATGCGCAGAAGCCCAAAACGATACCATAAGAACCTTCACAAAAGAGCACCCACTGGTCTTTGAAGACTCCTGGGATCTTTGGCCTTACAGCTTTCTCGACGAGCAAGGCGCTGCGCAAGGCTTCAACATTGAGTTGATGCGACTGCTCTTGGATCGACTCGACATACCATATATCATAAAGTTGAAAGCCCGGCACGAAGTGCTGGAAGACCTGCGCGAGGGACGGGCCGACCTTACCTTTGGCATGCACGCCGACTATCACCATCCTTACGGCCGGTTTGGCTCTCAGGTGGTGCAGCTCTTCACGCATAGCGTGCTGGTGCCGAAAGGCAAGCCCATCACCATAAAGTCGCTCAACGACCTGGCACAGAACAAGGTCGTCGTCCATCAGAACAGCTATAGCCACAATCTGATGATCAGCCGTGGATGGGGGCGCAACGCCATACCGCTCGACGACATGAGAGAAGCCGTGCAAGACCTGAGCACCACCATGAAAGGCCAGATTCTATGGAACTCAGCATCGCTGAAATGGTTGCTGCGCATGTATCAGATTGAGAACCTTGACCTCTCACCCGTCGACATGCCACATGGCGAATATAAGTTCATGGCCAAAGACAGCCTGCTGTTACAACGGATAGACCAGGCGTTCAGCGAAGCACGTTCCGACGATTTGGTGGAGCCACTGCAAACCAAATGGTTCTACCCCGAGCGGCAAGACACCGGCATCCCCTCGTGGATATGGTTCCTCACGGGTGGCATTGGCCTGTTGGCGTTCATCTTGCTCTGTTTCAACTTGGTATACCACACTCAAGAGCGGCAGACTATGAAACTGAGCCGACAGCGTAACAACCGCCTGGCACTGGTGCTGCAAGCCAGCAAGGTGAGGCTATGGAGCTACGACATTGCCACCCAGACCTTTACACGTCAGGCGCAGGCAGGCCAGCCCGAGCACCAATATGCGATTTTAGATTTCGCCAGAATGATTCATGCCAACGACTTCGAACGGCTGTGCGAAGGATTGCAAAAGCTGGCAAGCCAAGAAGAAGAACATGTAGAGGTAAACATCAAGGTGAACCTCGACATTCTGCACAATGGCGACGAGCGCGAATACGTCGTCTACCTCTCCGTCTTACGCTATGAAAACGACAAGCCAAGCATTATTCTGGGCACCGTCAACGACGTGACCGAAGAGCGGAAGAAGCAGCACGAGACCGAGCTTCGGCTAAAGCGCTACCAGTCGGTGTTCAACACGGCCATGGTCGACATGGTCTACTTCGACCACGACGGCTATGTGGCCAACATGAACGAGCGTGCCCAGCACTCCTTCAAGGCTGCATTCGATGATGTAGTGAAGCGGAAGGTGAACATCAAGCAATGTCTGGGTATCAGCGAGTTCGATATGAAAAATTATTTCTATGCCACCAAACTAAAGGACAAGAAACACGGCATGGACTATTATGAGCTGCAACTTGTGCCAGTTTTCGACCGTCACAACAAGCAACTGGGCATTTATGGCACCGGTCG
This sequence comes from uncultured Prevotellaceae bacterium, assembly GCA_946406555.1. GTDB lineage: Bacteria > Bacteroidota > Bacteroidia > Bacteroidales > Bacteroidaceae > Prevotella. Next base: position 6,287 of record CAMJLB010000024.1, read on the forward strand.
TGACGTCACCGAAGTAGTGACCACCTACCACAAAGCCCAGGAAAGCATTAGGAAAGTGCAGCAAGCCACACAAGAAATAACCAATTACGTGAGCAATATCAACTACGTGCTCGATGTGGGCGGCATGCGCATGGTCACTTATTCGCCAAGCAGTCACATTCTCACTGTCTTCAAGGGGCTGAACCAAGTACAGTTGTCGCTCACCCAGTCGCGATGCATGACGCTCGTCGACGAGAAGTCGAAGAAAAAGGGGGTGCGCATACTGAACAGCATGGACAACCTCACGGCCCATGCCATCTATGCCGAGATAAAAACTACCCTACGACGTGCCGGCATCCCTCTCTATCTTCAGCTGCGCCTCATTCCCATTTACGACGGACAAGGTAAGGCAGTAAGCTACTTTGGCATGTGCCGCGACGTTAGCCAACTGAAGGCCACCGAGGCACTACTCGAAATAGAGACTCAGCGTGCACAGGAAGAGGAAGACCTGAAGAACTCTTTCTTGCGCAACATGAACTACGAGATACGAACGCCACTGAACAACGTTGTGGGCTTTGCCGAACTGTTTGAGCAACCACACTCACCTGAAGACGAGACCATCTTCATCGACCAGATTAAGAACAGCTCTGCCCATCTGCTCGACCTCATCAACGACATACTCTTCCTCTCGCGTCTCGATGCCCACATGATAGAAATCAACAAGCAGCCCATCGACTTTGCCCTCACCTTCGAAGGCCACTGCCAGATGGGGTGGGCCAATAGCAAAAAGCCCGGTGTGCACTACATCGTAGAGAACCGCTATGAGCAACTCGTGGTCGACATCGACGACACCAATCTGGGGCGTATCATCGAGCAGATTGCTGCCAATGCCGCCCAGCACACAGATAGCGGAACGGTGAGAGCCAGATACGACTACATGGGCAACAAACTGCTCGTAGCCATCGAAGACACTGGCTGCGGCATGTCGCATGACAGGCTCAGGCGCATCTACGACCGGTTTAACTCGAGTGCCCACCAGGGCACCGGCCTCGGGCTGCCCATCTGCAGGGCATTGGCCGAACAGCTCGGTGGAAGCATCGACGTCAGCAGCGAAGAGGGTAGAGGCACAACCGTGTGGATTACCATTCCATGCACAGCCACGGCTATGGAGAGAAAGAAAGAAATATGGCACGAAATCTGACAACATACAGCAACGAATACGATTACAGACCATAACGACATATCATGCAGAAGTTTATACCATTAATATATAGTACGCTCAAAAGCAGTATCGGCCGGCAGTTCGTCGTCTGCCTGGCCATGCTATTGCCCATGACAGCCACGGCAAAGCCTGCCGACAGATATACCAAGGAGCGGCCATTGGTCATCGTGAGCGACTGGGAGTTTCCGCCCTACGAGTTCAGAAGCAGCAATGGTGCCCCCACGGGGTTCAACATCGATGTGGTCAACGCCATACTCGACAAGCTTAAGATTCCTCATAAGTTTGTCATGAAAGAGTGGTCGCAGGCTGTACAGCTGTTCGAGCATAGAGAGGCCGACCTTATCGTTGCCCCTTTGTTCACCCCCTCTCGCACGGCCCCCTACTTCTGCTCGCATAGCATTCTTAGCTACTATAAAATAAAGATTGCCGCCCATCGCGACTCACCGCTCATCAACTCGGCCGAAGAGTTACTCCGCGCAAAGGGCATCGTGCTCAAAAACAACGATATCACCTCCCAGAAGGTACTTGCAAATGAAGCCCCACAGTTGGCCTATGAGAGCCATTCTGTCAAAGATGCACTGTCAGGACTGAAAAGCGGCAGCTACCAATACTTCGTGTGGGGTGAAGAGCCGCTGAAATGGAAACTGAAAGAACTGAACCTGCAAGACGACATCGTGCTGAGCAACTATGATATCTCGACTGTCGAGATACATTTCGTGGGCTACGACCAAGAGCTCATCGATCTGCTTGACGACCAGTATGCTCGCATGGAGCAAAACGGCGACCTCGAGCTCATCAGCGACAAGTGGTTCCATCCCGAGCAGGTGCACAACGACACTTCGCCCATTTCCATCATCGTCACGCTGGCTATTTTGGCATGGGTCATCAGCCTTTATCTCATCAACCGCCTTCTGCGCAACCGGGTCATTGCCGCTACCAAAAAGAACAAAGACCTGGAAAACATGATGCTGCAGGCCCTGCACACAAGCGACTATTCGGTCATGCAGTACGACATACAGACCGATCGGTTCACCAACACACATGGTACTATGCTTCCGGAAGGCGGGATTACACTGCAGCGAATGTTCGAACTGATGCACCCGTCAGACCGCGATCAAGCCAGAAAGCAGATACAGCTGCTTATGGAAGGCAAGAGCAGCATCTGGGAGATAAAGAACCAGTGGAATGCCGGCACCGACGAAAAGCCCAACTGGCGATTCATCTACGGCCATGCCATTCCCGAGAGAGACGAAAACAACCAGATACGCTATATCGTGAGCACGGTGAAAGACACCACCCGTGAGTTTGAGCAGGAGCGCAAAGACTGGGAATTGGCCAGTAAGTTCGTAAAGATCTTCGACTCTACGCTGGTGGCCATGTCGTTCTACGACAAAAACGGCAAACTGATCGACCTGAACAAAAACATGCGGAAACTGGCCTGCTTCGATGCCGAAGGGGAGAAGCTGTTCCGCAACACGTCCATGTTCGACATTCCGCTGCTGAAGGACGACTTCGACCCGAAGCACCCGCAGATGCTTCACGCCTGCCAGCACATGCACTATGCCGAAGCCGGCATCGACACCTACATAGAGTTCAGAGTCAGGCCCGTGTATATAGGCGATTCGCTTGAGTATTACCTCATCACCGCCCGCGACCTTTCGGCCGAGCGCGACATGTATATCGAGCAGCAGCAACACGAGAAGAAGTTGCAGCATGCCAACGAGATTATCACGCAATACGAGAACGAGCTGAAATACCTGCTCGAAAACAGCCGCATGTGGGTATGGAGGTCTGACTTGAAGACCAGGACCATCAGCTTCTCGACCTCGCTGCGGGAGACCACCCTTGTGGAAACATTCGAAGAGTTTCGCAACAGCCTGTATCCCGAAGAACGCGAACGGGCCATGGCCGAACTAGGCAATATGGAAGGAGCCGACATCAACTTCAACTCTACCTTCCACTACGAGCATGCAGTGTTCAGCGAAAAGCCTATCTGGGCAACCATCAGCGGCATTCCCACCTATGATGAAGAAGGCCGTCTGACGGGACACTTCGGCGTGGTACGCGACGTCACTGAGTTCATGGAGGCACAAGAGAAGCTGAAGCGAGAGACCAACCGTGCCGAAGACTCCGGCAAGCTGAAGAGCGTCTTCCTTGCTAATATGACTCACGAGATACGCACACCGCTGAACGCCATCGTAGGGTTCAGCGACCTCTTGCAAATGGTTGAGGGCACCGACGAGCGACGCGAGTTCATACGCATCATTCGCAACAACTGCGACATGCTCATACGCCTCATCAACGACATCATCGAGGCATCGAACATGAACCAGGGCCCGCTGTCGATCGAGGTAAGCGACCTCGACTGGGCCGTGGCCTTCAACGACATCTGCCAGTCGCTCGCACAGCGTGTGCAGGAGCCTGGCGTGGAGTTCATCGTCGACAATCCCTACACCTCCTTCCCCACGCGGCTCGACAAAGGGCGACTGCAGCAGGTGATAACCAACTTCACCACCAACGCCGTGAAATATACCCACCAGGGCCACATTCGCGTGGGCTACAGCTATATAGACAGTCCTGAAGCTCCCGGCAACGGGCAGAAAGGCATCTACATGTACTGCGAAGACACCGGCGAAGGCATTCCCAAAGACAAGCAAGCATCAGTGTTCGAACGCTTCGTGAAGCTGAACGACTATGTGCAGGGAACCGGCCTGGGGCTTGCCATCTGTAAGAACATCGCCGAGCGCTGCAATGGCCACATCGGCGTAATAAGCGAAGGCAGCAAGCATGGCTCCACCTTCTGGATATGGATTCCATGCGACACGCTCAGGCCGCCCACCTGCAAACAACAATAACGCCAACCGCAACCCGAAAGCAATGACAACCATATTGAGAAAAACCGTCTTAACCATCCTGATGCCCTTCTGCATGGCCTTGCAGACGATGGCACAGTACACTCCCGAGCATCCTCTTGTCTTCGAAGGAGCGCAAGACCTGTGGCCCTACAGCTTCCTCAACGAAAAGGGCGAACCCGACGGCTTCAACATCGACCTGATGAAGCTCATACTGGGCAAGCTGAACATACCCTACGAGATACGCATGAAGCAGCGCACCACCACCTTCCAGGACCTGAAGAGTGGTGAGGCCGACCTGATGATTGGCCTCACTGCCGGATTCCACGAAGAAGTGGGAGGCTACAGCAAGAACCCCGTCACCCTGTTCACGCAGAGCATTCTCTCGCCTAAGAGCCACCCCACCGAGGTGCGCAACTTCCACGACCTGGCCAACCATCGCGTCTACGTCAACGACAGCAGCCTCTGCCACCACCTCATGCGCGACTATGGCTGGGAGAAAAATGCCATTCCCACCAAGTCGATTGCCGAGACCATCCAGAAAATCAGCACCGACGAAGAAGGCGAGCTGGTGTGGAACACGCTGTCGCTGAAATGGATGTTGCGCAAATACCAGATCGACAACCTCGAGATCACACCAGTGAACATGCCCCACGGAGAATATCGCTTCATATCCAACGACCAGCACCTGCTCGACCAGCTCGACAGCGTGTATGCCCAACTGAATTCGTCAGACCAGCTGCTACCCTTGCAAAACAAGTGGTTCTATCCGGAACGAAAAGAAGAAGTAACGCCCCAGTGGGTGTGGTATGTCGGCGCCGGCAGCGCCTTGCTGGTGTTCATACTCATCTTCTATACCATCATCTATCAGCTGCAGGCCAGCCGCATCATTCGCAACAACACGCGCCGCAACCGGCAGCTGTCGCTCATTCTCGAAACGAGCGGCGTGCGCATCTGGACCTACGACATCGCCTCGCAGATGTTCACCTGGCGCAACGAGTATGGCCAGCCCGCCTACCTCTACACCATCGAGGAGTTTTCGCAACGCTACACCACCGAAGACTTCAACCGGCTGCAGCAAGCCATGGGCGAGCTATCGCAGAAGCTGCCCGACAAAGACGGGCGCGAAGAGGAAATAACACTGAACATCAAGGCCAAGGACGCACGCGAAGACGGCGACACCGAGATGCGCGACTTCGTCATCGTGCTTTCGGTGCTGCGCCGCGACGAGCGCAATAATCCCATCGAGCTTATCGGCACGAAGAAAGACGTGACCGTGAAGCGGGAGAAAGAGCGTAAGGCGCAGGAACGCACCATGCGCTACTGGGCCATCATGGAAACGCCCTTGGTGGGCATCGTGCTCTTCGACAGACAGGGACGGCTCGCCAACCTGAACGCAAAGGCATGCCAGATGTACCAGTGCGACAAGAAGGAAATGCAAGCCGAGCAACCCACGTTCGCCGACTTCTTCGGCATCGACGACATGCCTCTCTCACAGGCCGATGGCTTCCAGGCCCTGCAAATGGCACTCTTCGACAGGATGCCACAGGAGCAGCGCCGCGTGAAGGCCGTGAAGCGGACGACCAAGTTGTATTGCGAGTACAGATTCATACTCATCAACGATGACGACGGCCAGCCGCTGAGCCTCTTTGCCATCTGCTTCGACCGCACATACATCGTGCAGTCGAAAGAAGCCCATGAGAAAAGCATAGCCCAACTTGCCGACATGAAGGCCAAGGAGCATGAGTATGTCACTTCCATCGACGACTTCCTGCACAATGGCAACACACGCATGGTCATATACTCGCCGCAGAGCCACGTGCTCACCATCTACGACGGCTCGCAACACGTGCAGCACATCCTCACACCCACCCGGCTCATGACGCTCATCGACGACCGAATGACCAATAAGGCCATACGCATCATCAGCAACATGGACAGCTGCACGCAGGCAGAAACCGACACCGACATACGCACCACCTTGCGCATAAAAGGGCGCATCACGCTGCACCTGCACCTGCACCTCAAACCCACTTTCGACCAAAACGGAAAGTTGAAAGAATATGTAGGCGTGATGCGCGACATCTCGGTACTGAAGGACATCGAGCACCGTCTGGCAATGGTAGAGGCGCAGACACAGGAGATAGAAAACACCAAGACCACCTTCATGCGCAACATGATGGAAGAGATACGCACCCCCATGGACAAGGTGATTGCCGGTGCCGCCATGCTAGTCCCCGAGCACGATGCCGAGCTTGAGCAACCTGCCAAACAGCAGATCATGGCCAATGCCGAGCTGCTCACGCAGACCATCAACAACATCCTGTATCTCTCGCGCCTCGAGGCCCACATGGTCGACATACAGAAGCAGCCCACCGACTTCACGGAGCTCTTTGCCAGCTACTGCCAGAACGGCTGGGAGCGCTACAAGAACGCCGACGTGAAGTATATCATAGAGAATCCCTACGACAAGCTGGTCATCGACATCGACAGCGAGCACCTGGGCAACATCATCGTGCAGGTGGCACGCAATGCCGCCCAGCACACCCACAGTGGTGCCATCAGGGCACGCTACGACTATATAGGCCGCCGACTCATGATTTCCATCGACGACACCGGCGAGGGCATAGCCCCCGAAGAACTTGCAAAGCTGAACCACCAGCTGGAAAACGGCCTGCATACCAGCCAGGGGCTGGGATTGGCCATCTGCAAGGAGCTTATCACACAGATGGGCGGTAACCTTGAAATACATTCCGAACTGGCATTGGGCACCACCGTCTGGATAACCCTGCCATGCCACGCTTCAACCATCAAACGCAAGAAAATACAATAGAGACACCCCATGAGGAAACTGCTACTGATACTACTCACGCTCTGCCTGCAAGCCACCACGGCCATGAGCCAGAACCTTGCCGACAAATATAATGCCGAGCACCCGCTCATCATCGTGGGCGACTGGGACAAGCCTCCCTATGAGTTCCTGAACGACCAGGGGCAGCCGGCCGGCATCAACATCGACATGATGAAGGCCATCTGCAACGAGCTGGGACTAAGCTACAAATTCCAGCTGAAGGAATGGAGTGGGGCACTCAAGGCCTTCGAACGCGGCGATGCCGACATCATTCTGGCCAATGGCTACCGCTACAAGAAAGAACCCTACTACAGAACCCACAACGTCATCAACTACAACCGCATCTGCGCTGCAATGGTGGGCGATACCGTCGAGGTCGTCAGCACCGAAGACCTGCTCAACGACGGCGTCGCCCTGAAGCCCGGCGACTATTCGGCCTTCTTCTTCAGAGGTGTCGACTCGCTGCGACGGCAGAAGATCGAGTTCCAGCCCCCCAAGGTGGCACTGCAGGGCCTGATGGCTGGCGACTATAAGTACTTCGTGTGGGGCGAAGAGCCGTTGCGATGGAAGATCAAAGAGCTCAATCTGAAAGGCATCGTCCTGAGCGACGTGCAGATACCCGTGAGCGAAATACGCATCGTGGGCTACGACCAGTTGCTCATCTACGAAATCGACGACGTGTGCTCACGCCTGAAGCAGAGTGGTGAGGCACAGGAGATTACCGACCGGTGGATACACCCCGACCGCATCGTGAGTCACACGGCCCCGCCCCTTGTCGTCTACGCCGTGCTGGCCATCATCGTGCTGGCCATCAGCTTCTACGGCTTCAGCCGCATTGCCCGCCGCCATGTGCAGAGCGCCACGCGCAACTCAAGCGACCTGAACAACATGATGCTCAAGGCTCTGCACATGGGCAACTTCTACATCATGCAGTACGACATCAAGAACGACCGCTGGACCAACAGCTACGGCACGCCCATCCTGCCCGAAAAAGGCATCACCCTGCAGCAGTTCATCGACCATATTCAGCCTAGCGAGGCAAAAGAGTTCACAGAGAAGCTCAACAAACTGCTCAGCGGACGCGAGCGAAAGTTCGAACTGCTCAAGCACTGGCGTGTCGATGGGCAGGATAACCGATGGCTCACGCTCGAAGGCCATGCCATGGTGGAATACGACGATGCCGGACAGCCTGCTTACATCATCAACGCACTGAACGACGTGACGCGCACCGTCGAGGAAGAGCGCCTCTCGCGTGAACTGGCATGCAAATACCAGCAACTGTCCAACATCCCCTTCGTGGCCATGTCGTTCTACACCAAAGAGGGATGGCTCATCGACATGAACGATGCCATGCGCTCCCTTTGCGGCATCACCGACGGCGATGCTGAGACGTTGCGCTACTGGACCACGGTCAACATGTTCGACATTCCCATGTTCCGAAATGCCTACTCGCCCGACGACCGACACGACGTGCAGCTCTGCCAGCACCTGCTCCTCGAGGGGATGGGCATCGACTGCTACATAGAATTCCATATACGTCCCCTGTTCGACAGTCATGGACAATTGGCCAACTACTTCATCTCGGCACTCAACATCAGCGACGAGCGGCAGGCCGACTATCTGCTGCACCAGCACCAACGCCAGATGCACTCGATAGAAAAGTCGATGGACCGCTACGAACAGTGGCTCAACTTCCTCACCAAGGGCGGCAACACCTTCCTGTGGTACAGCAACATCGACCAGCAGACGGCCTGGTACTACCGTTCGCTGCGCGCACAAGGCAAAGACTATGTCGTGATGCCCTTTGCCACACACGTGGCCCACATGCCTGCCGAAGAGCGCGCCCAGGCGCTGGCCCTCTACAACAGCCACGAACCCTTCGACAGCGTACAACACTTCAACAGCACCGTCATCAATGGAGGTGAATCGTGGTTCCACATCATCGGCAAGCCTATCATCGATGCACAGGGGCACGTCGTTGGCCATCGCGGACAATCTATCGACATCACCCAGGAGATGGCCACCCGCCTGCGGCTCGAGAAAGAAGAGCTGCTGGCCAAAGAGAGCGTGAGGCTGAAAAGTGCCTTCCTCGCTTCGATGACCCACGAGCTGCGCACACCGCTGAACGCCATCATCGGCTTTACCGACGTGCTTGCGGCCATCGACAAGCCAGAAGAGCGGGCAGAATACATACGCATCATACGCACCAACTGCGACATGCTGCAACGGCTCATCAACGACATTCTCACGGCCACCTCGCTCAGCGAGACTGCCACCTCCATACAAGAGGAAGACGTAGACTTCTCGAAAGAGTTCAACGATATATGCATCATGCTGCAGCAACGGGTGGAAAATGGAGTAGACTTCATCAAGGAAAACCCATATCACACCTTCTACACCCGGCTGGACAAGGGACGTGTGGCGCAGGTCTTGACCAATTTCGTGACCAATGCCGTGAAATTTACCAAAGAGGGATACATCAAGGTGGGATACAGCTATTCTCCATGCCCAAAGAGCAAGCCTGGAGGACATAATGGACTCTACCTCTATTGCACCGATACGGGTACGGGTATTCCAGAAGACAAGCAGGAGGTCATTTTCAACCGCTTCGTCAAGCTCGACGAATTCGTGCAAGGCACAGGCATGGGGCTCAATATCTGTAAGAGCATCGCCGAGCGTTGCGGCGGCCGTGTAGGCGTAGAAAGCCGTGGCCCCGGACAGGGCAGCACTTTCTGGATGTGGATTCCATGCGAAAGGAAAACGACACTCACCACTTAACCCTCAACCCTCAACACAACTATGCAGACAAGTAAATACATGCTGGCCAGCGAACGCGACAGCCTCTGGGGGCTCACCGTTACTACCATTGGCCACGAAATCATTGCCCCTGGCGAGAGTTACCCCACCAAGGGCCATGCCGACGGCTACTACTTCGACCTTGAGAAAGGCCGCACGCTCAACGAGTATCAGTTGCTCTACAACCCCGACGGCGAGGGCATCTTCCATAGCCAGAACGTCAAGGAGGCCCCGCTGCGCCCGGGCGACATGTTCCTGCTCTTCCCCGGCGAATGGCACTCCTACCACCCCAACCCCAAGAAAGGCTGGGAGAGCTACTGGATAGGCTTCAAGGGCCGCAACATGGACGACCGCGTGCGTGCCGGCTTCCTCTCGCCGCAGAAGCCCATCTACCACCTGGGTTTCTCCGATGCCATCGTCAGCCTCTACAAGCAGGCCTACGCCGCTGCCCAGGAAGAGGCCGCCTATTCACAACAGCTCATGGCAGGCATCGTGAACCACCTCATCGGCATGATGTACTCGCTGGAGCGCAACATACAGCTGCAGACGCGCAGCCAGGCCCACGTCGACATGATCAACCGGGCAAGGCTACGCATACGCGAGTCGCTCGAATCGTCGCTCACCATACAGCAGGTGGCCGAGGAGATGGGCGTCAGCTACAGCAATTTCCGCAAGCTCTTCAAGGAGTTTACCGGCATCTCGCCGGCCACCTACCAGCAAGACCTGCGACTGCAGCGGGCCAAAGAGCTGCTCTCCACCACCGACATGAGCATCAAGGAGATAGCCTACCGCCTGAACTTCGAGTCGCCCGACTATTTCTCGGCAAAGTTCAAAATCAAAACCGGACACCGCCCCAGCGAGCTGCGGTGGAACACATAACCTGTATTATTCATACCGCTTTGTGGCATTACAAAAACAAATATGTAGATCAATGTCGTGTCTTTCAATCGCACTGCATGAAAAGTTTAAAAGCATCTGCTCCGTCTGCTCCTCTGCAACACTCTTTGATAATCAATGAGTTGCGATGGAGTAGATGGGGAGCAGATGTTTTTATCTGCTCCCTATCTGCAACCCACATAAACAGCTGGTAATCAATTGTTTTAGGGGTAGAAGCAGACGGAGCAGATGCTTTTAAACTTTTTGTAGCGACGTGAGATGTATGTAAAACTGTTTGTAACAAAGAAACCATGCAATTCAGCCTGTATTAGGTTGCAATCCAGCCTGTCTTACACCATAAAACAGGCTGGATTGCGAGTTAAACCAGTCTCAATTGCATGCTAATCCAGCCTAAATTGCAAGTAGCCTGTATTTTTCGTTGTTTGTTCTTTAAAACTTACGTTAAATAATCGGAAACTCGGCGATATTCAATATTTTTGGTGTAATTTTGCAGCCGTGAAAAAGAACAGGGGTATTATATTGCTGTTTTTCGCCTTCATCTTGATGTGGGCTTGCTCTCCTTCGGCACTATTTCGCAGCCGTGGGAGCCGTGTGGCCAATGATGCCATTGGGCATGCCGCCACCCACACACAGGCAGGCCTGGCTAAGAAAGCAGGGGCAAAGGCGCCACCGGTGGCCACGCTCTCTGACTCTCTGCTGTCGCAAGCGCTCACCTCCGACCTCTCGCAACTGCCCGACACGCTGCTTGGCCAGGTGCGTTCAGGCAACCTGAGCGGCCTGCCCGACTCGCTGGTAAATCCCGAATTTCTTGCTGTCCTTCAGCAACAGGCCGACTCGGTGGCCGCCATACGCGACACGCTGCAGGCCATTACGTCGCAACCTGCCCGGCCCGATACACTGGGCATGGACTCGCTGCAGCTGGCCATCTGGAAATACAACAAGGCCATCGATGATTCGCTGCGCGCCGACAGCATGAACCGCCAACGCAAAAACGGCATCGATGCCCCGGTAGAGTTCTCGGCCAACGACTCGCTCATCTACGAGTCGGGGCGAGGCATGGCCATGCTCTTCGGCGACTCACACGTAAAGTATACCGACATGGACCTGAAGAGCGAGCAGATATACATGAACCTCGACTCGTCGCTGGTGCATGCCACCGGCGGCCGCGACACCACCACCAATGAGGTCTTCGGCACGCCCGTGTTCAAGATGGGCAGCGACACCTACGAAAACGACACCATGGCCTTCAACTTCAAGACGAAGAAGGGACTCATACAGCAGGTGTACACCGAGCAGCAAGACGGCTTCCTCACCAGCGAGCTGGCCAAGCGAGGCAGCAACGGCGACATGTTCCTGCAGCATGGCCGCTACACCACCTGCGATGAGCCACACCCCGACTTCTACCTGGCCCTATCGCGCGCCAAGGTGCGCCCTGGCAAGGATGTGGTGTTCGGACCAGCCTACCTCGTGGTGTGCGACGTACCCCTGCCCCTGGCCGTGCCCTACGGCTTTTTCCCGTTCTCTAAAAGCTATAGCAGCGGCTTCATCATGCCTACCTACGGCGACGAGACCGAACGGGGCTTCTACCTGCGCGACGGTGGCTACTACTTCGCCATCAGCGACCTGCTCGACCTGAAACTGCTTGGCGAAATCTATACCAAAGGCTCATGGGGAGCCTCGCTGGCCAGCAACTACCGCAAGCGCTATAAGTTCAGCGGCTCGATATATGCCAGCTACCAGAACACCGTCACTGGCGAGAAAAACATGCCCGACTACGTCAAGCAGACCAGCTTCAAGATTCAGTGGAGCCACCGGCAGGATTCGAAGGCAAATCCCTTCTCGAACCTATCGGCATCGGTAAACTTTGCCACGAGCAACTATGAGCCGAACAACCTTACGTCGATGTACAACCCGCAGAGCCGCACGCAGACCACGCGCACCTCGTCGGTGAGCTACAGCACAAATTTCTCGAGCATCGGCATGTCGATATCCACGACCATGAACCTGTCGCAGAACATGCGCGACACCACCATCTCGCTCACCCTTCCCGACCTGAACATCTCCATATCGCGATTCTACCCCTTCAAGCGGAAGAAGATGGTGGGTAAGGAGCGATGGTACGAGAAACTGTCGATGTCGTACACCGGCCACTTCAGCAACTCAATCACCACCAAAGAGAGCAAACTGCTGAAATCGAACTTGATCCGCGACTGGCGAAACGGCATGCAGCACAGCATACCCATCAGCGGCAACTTCACCGTGCTGAATTACATCAACATAAATCCCTCGCTGAACATTACCGACCGAACCTATACCAGCCGGGAGAAAAGATGGTGGGATGCGGCCACACAGGCAGAAAGGCGCGACACCACAACAGGATTCTACAATGTGTATAACTGGAGCCTTTCCCTTTCGGCATCGACGAAACTCTATGGCTTCTACATTCCCTCGCGCAAAATCTTCGGCAACAAGATCGACCGCATACGCCACGTAGTCACCCCACAGGTGAGCTTCTCCTACGCGCCCGATTTCAGCGCCTCGCGCTACGGCTACTACCAGACCTACCAGAAGACCGATGCCGACGGCAACGTGACGCTTGTGGAATACTCGCCTTACCAGGGGCAGCTGTATGGCGTGCCCGGCAAGGGTAAGACGGGCAGCATCTCGTTCGACGTATCGAACAACGTCGAGATGAAATACCGCGACCGTAACGACTCGCTGCGCAAGGTGAGCCTGATAGACGAGCTGGGCTTCAACATGTCGTATAACCTTGCGGCAAGCGTCAGGCCATGGAGCGACCTGAGCACCCGGCTGCGACTGAAGCTCACAAAAAGCTATACGCTGAACCTGAACGCCGTCTTCGCCAGCTATGTATACGAAGCCGACTCAGTAGGGGCCACGCCTCGGCTGAGCGAGCATACCACCTATTGGGGTAAGGGTAAGATTGGCCGTTTCCAGGGCATATCGCAAAACCTTTCCTACACGATCGATAACCAGAAGGTGCTCAACCTCCTTAAATGGCTGCGCGGCGAACGGGTGAACAAAAAGAACAAAAACGGTGACGAGGAGGAAAAGGAAGACGAAAACGAGGTGGAAACGAACGTGGACAAGGACCTGGAGGCCGGCAAGCATGGCGCACGACGCGAGAACGCCGGCAAGGCCGAGACCGACGAAGACGGATATATGGCCTTCTCGCTGCCCTGGAGCATCAGCCTGGGCTATGGCATCACTATGCGAGAGAATACCGACCGCTCGAAATTCAACTACTCCACCATGCGTTATCCGTACAAGTTCACACAGACGCTCAACCTGAGCGGCAACGTGCGCATCAGCGATGGTTGGAACATCACCTTCTCGAGCGGATATGACTTCGAGAACAAGAAAATATCGATGACCACGGCATCGCTCTCACGCGACCTGCACTGCTTCAGCATGTCGTGCTCGGTGGTGCTATCGCCCTACACCAGCTACAACTTCTCGTTCCGATGCAACGCGTCAACGCTGGCCGACGCTCTGAAATACGACAAGCGCAGCAGCTATGCCAACTCCGTGCAATGGTATTGAGCGTTGAGTGGTGCTGCTGCATTTTCGTTCATTGCGCGGCTTGATAGGCCGCCTACGCGTAAGGAGGGACCGGGCGGAGCGATGAGAATTCTTGCCTTGCAAGCGTCCTTGACCGGGCGGAACGATAAAAGACTATTGACTTAAAAACTTAGATCTTAATAACTTAAAACTTTAAAACTTAATAATTATGTCTACATTATCATTAATCATCGTCATTGTGTTCTGCATTGGCTACTTTTGCATAGCCATCGAGAGCCTGACAAAAATAAACAAGGCAGCTGTGGCACTGCTTATGTTTGTGGCCACGTGGACGCTGTTTATGTTCGACCCCGGCAGCTACATCAACATTCCCTCCGACAGCAGTGTGGCCCAGGCCGTGAGCCAAGTCATCGAGCATCATCTGGGCTCTACCAGCACCACGCTGTTCTTCCTGCTGGGTGCCATGACCATCGTGGAGCTGGTCGACCAAAATGGCGGTTTCAACTTCGTGCGCGACACACTCAAGACCACATCGAAGCGTGCCCTGCTCTGGCGCATCGCCTTCATGACCTTCATCCTATCGGCCATCCTCGACAATCTCACCACTTCCATCGTGATGATCATGATCCTGCGCAAACTCGTGGCCGACAAGCAAGACCGCCTGCTCTATGCCGCCCTCGTGGTGATAGCAGCCAACTCCGGCGGTGCCTTCTCGCCCATTGGCGACGTGACCACCATCATGCTATGGAACAAAGGCGTAATCACCGCCGCTGGAGTCATCATGGAGATCTTCCTGCCTTCGCTTGTGTCGATGGTCATACCGGCCTATATCCTCTCGCTGCAACTCAAGGGCGACCTCGTGCCGGTACAAGAAACGGCAGTGGCCGAAGAGTCCGACGGTCTCTCGCCCGCACAGCGCAAGACGATTTTCTTCCTCGGCGTGGGTGGCCTCATCTTCGTGCCTATCTTCAAGACCATCACCCACTTGCCGCCGTTCGTAGGCATCCTGCTCGTCTTGGGCGTGCTCTGGACGGTTACCGAGATTTTCTACACCAGCATACACCAGGAGCATGAAGACACCGCCGACAACCGTAACACCCAGAAGCGTGTGTCGAAGATGCTCTCGCGCATCGACATGGACACCATCCTCTTCTTCCTCGGCATCCTCATGGCCGTGGGCTGTCTCGAAACCATCGGCGTGCTCACCATGCTGGGACAGGGGCTCGACGTGGCCTTCGAGGGCAACCACTACCTTGTCACCGGCATCATCGGCATACTCTCGTCGATTGTCGACAATGTACCCCTCGTGGCCGGCTGCATGGGCATGTATCCTGTTCAGGCCGCAGGCGACATGGCGGTCGACGGCATCTTCTGGCAGCTGCTGGCCTACTGCGCCGGTGTGGGCGGCTCGATGCTCATCATCGGATCGGCAGCTGGCGTGGTTGTCATGGGATTGGAGAAGATCACCTTTGGCTGGTACATGAAGCGCATCACTTGGATTGCCTTCGTGGGCTATCTCGCAGGTATACTCTGCTACTGGGCAGAGCGGCAACTGTTCTTCTAATCAAGGGTGTTCATACCGCTTCGCGGTCTGCTGAAAACAAAGAAAAACTATCTGTATAAGAGGTTTTTCTTTGTTTTTCCAAGGTGTGCGGTTGAAAGAATCGTAAAATGATAAGGAGCAGGTGCTTTTTGAAGTATAGTGAGCACCTGCTCCTAAAATAAGAGTAAATTCAGCAGGGCAAGTTGTTGATTAGCGATGACGAGACGGGAATTTCCGTCTATTGTGATATTTTGTCTTGATAGCAGACTATACAACAAAAATGATTATCTTTGCACCTATTTATACATCAGTTACTTTCTGAACGATGCCAAAAGAGCGAAACAAAGCAGATGCCTACCGCGAGAAAGCTTACGAGGGCGACACCAAGGCGATGAACAACCTTGGGGTCTGCTATGAACGTGGAACAGGCGTGAAGGTGAATCTGGAGATGGCCTTCGGGTGGTATATGAAGGCAGCCGAACTGGGTGATGTCTATGGATGCTTCAATGTAGGTGAGTGCTACTATCATGGCAAGGGCGTGGAGCAGAATGCTGAACTGGCCTTTGAGTGGTATATGAAAGCTGCCGACATGGGCGATATGCAGTCGCAGGTCAATGTGGCCAATGCCTACTATCTGGGCAATGGAACGGAAATGGATCATCACAAGGCCTTTCTCTGGTATCGTGAGGCCGCTTTCCAAGGCCATATCCTCAGTCAGAAGAATGTAGGCGCCGCCTATTGGAATGGCGATGGCGTAGAGAAGAATCAGGAAGAATGTGTGTTTTGGTATGAACTTGCAGCCAATGGTGGTGATGCCCAGGCACAGTTTGCCACTGGCTGGTTTCTGATGACCGGCACGGGCGTTCCAAAGGATGAGCGCAAGGGGTTGAAATGGATTCATAAGGCTACGTTTCAAGGATTCCAGCCAGCCATTGACTATTGTAAGGAGCATGGCTATAAATGGTATTAAACATAAATGAAGATAACTAACCATAATTCATGATTCACAATTAGGACACAGCACGGTAAAATGTTTGCTTTGGTCATCGAAAAAGAGTTTTGTATGTTTATGCAGAAATCACAACTGCCTACATTTTTTAGACTTTATTAGCAAGGATTTAGTTGCTTTTTCTTGCATTGCCCATAAAATATTGCTAAATTTGCACTCAATATGCAATGAGGTTACGGGAAAACGTACCAATGTCTTATTAAGATCTTATGAGGAAATTGTTTTTTTGTGTGCTTGGCACACTGTTGCTGATGCCTATGATAATTTTTGGCCAGACATACGACGGATTATGGAAGAAGGTGAGACAGGCAGAGGAGAAAGACCTGCCGCAAACACAATTGCAGACGCTGCAAAAGATTGTGGATAAAGCCACGAAGGAGCGGGCCTATGGGCAGTTGCTGAAGGCCGGGCTGACGAAGGCCCGCGTGCAGACGTTGCTGAGTCCCGACTCGCTGCAGCCTGCCATGGCCCAACTTAAACAGCAGGCGGAGGCTGCGGCAGGCGACGTACCCCTGCAAGCCGTATATTATGCCGTGTTGGGCAGGATCTACCGCGACAACAGGCAACTTGACGATGAATGGGAACGCCTGGCCAACGACTATTTCAAGAAAGCGATGGAGCACCCTGCACAGCTGGCCGCCGTGAAGACTACAGACTATGAACCTTTCGTGGTGAAAGGAAAGGACAGCCGCCTATACGATGACGACCTGCTGAGCCTCATTGGCCGCGAGACCCGGCAGTATCGGCAGATGTACGACTACTACCTTACCACCAACAACCGCAGGGCACAGCTGATGAGTGCCGTCAGCCTGATAGAGCAGGAGGCACCAGATGAACACGAGGCGATGGCCGCGTCGCCCTATCTGCGGCGCATCGACTCGCTCATTGCCCGGTATGGCGACCTGACAGAGTGCGGCGAGCTGGCCATCACGCGCTACGAGTTTATGGCCGACATGACCGATGCCACCACCGAGCAGAAAGTGGCCTACATTGACGAGGCTTTGGACCGCTGGGGCTCGTGGCCGCGCATGAACTGGCTGCGCAACTACCGCAACGACCTCACGGCACTTTGCTACCATGCAGAGCTTCCGCAGATGATGATACCCCAGCGCGAGCAAAATATCTTCCTGAGAGACCTACGTGGCATCGGCAGGCTCCAGTTGCGCTTCTACCGTGTGAAGGCCGATGGCGACATCGACCTGAACCCTCGCGATGACCGGGACTATAAGAAGCTGAAGCCCCTGCTCACCCCGCTGCCCGAGCTGTCGCTGCAGCGCACCTATGAAGGAAAGAAAGACTACGAACTCTTCAACGACACACTCACGCTGGCTGCCCTGCCCGTGGGAGTCTATATGATGGAGGCAGAGAGCGCCCCCCAGACTGAGGTGTCGCGCACGCTGTTCTTCGTGAGCGATGTGCGGGTGCTCTCGCAGGCCCTGCCAGGCAACAGGATACGCTTCGTTGCCGTGAGCGCCACCACCGGTCAGCCACTGCCGGGTGCACAGTTGCGACTGATGCAGGGCTATGGCTACGCTGAGAAGAAGACCACGACCACCATCACCACTGGCAAGAACGGTGAATACATCTATCAGCCAAAGGGGGACAACTCCAACCTTGTCTTTGCCACCCATGACAACGACCGTTCCTGTCAACCAATGGATTTCTACAACCATTTTGGCTACTACGACCTCAGTCGGACGCTAGAGCGCACCAATGTATATACCGACCGCGCCATCTATCGTCCAGGGCAGACGGTGCAAGTGGCTGCTATTATATATAAAGTGGAGAACGGCTTTGAACATCAGGTGGTGGCGGCCAAGAAAGTGACGGTCCAGTTGCGCGATGCCAACTATAAGGTGGTGGCAGAACAAGAGCTTATCTCCGACGACTTCGGCACCGTCTCTGCCCGCTTCACCCTGCCTGCCACAGGTCTTTCGGGCCGGTATTCGGTGCAGGTAGGCAACGAGACGCAGTACTTCCGCGTGGAGGAATACAAGCGACCCACGTTCCAGGTGGAGTTTCCCGTGGTGGAAGAAGACTACAAGGCAGGCGACACGCTCACCGTCAAGGCCGCTGCCCGCACCTATGCGGGGGTGCCCGTGCAGGGTGCCCGCGTAAAATATAGGGTAGAGCGAAGGCTGGCCTTCTGGTGGCTCAGCTACTACCGCTACTGGCAGGGTGGCTATTTCGGCAGCGGTCAGCAGAGCGAACTGATGCTCAGCGGCGAGGCCACCACCGCCGACGACGGCACCTTCGAGGTGCAGATGCCGATGGTGATTCCATTCTTGGGAGACACTCCGCAGTTCTATAATTTTGTGGTCACTGCCGACGTGACCGACCAGGGAGGCGAGACCCACCAGGGACAGCTGTCGCTGCCGCTGGGCAACCGCAGGAATGCCCTCACCACCGACTTGCCCGACAAGATGCTGGCCGAACAGCCCGCAACGGTGAAGCTGCACGTGCTGAATGCCGCAGGCAATGATGTCGAGGCGCAGGTGAAGTACAGAATAGAATCTCTTCCACAATCTAAAGGTGATGGGAAATGGATTGCCGTGCAGTCGAACACGGCCATCAGTCTGCCCCGACTGAAGAGCGGTAAGTACAGGCTGACGGCTGAGTACGACGGCGAGAGGCTGGAGCGCGATTTTGTGGTGTTCTCGCTCGATGACAAACGGCCTGCTGCCCAGACCGACGATTGGTTCTACGTATCAGACAAGCAGTTCCCCAACGATGGCCGTCCCATTACTGTGCAGGTAGGCTCGTCGGCCAAGGACGTGCACATCGTCTATACCTTCGTGGCCGGCAACACCATCGTGGAGCAGGGAGCCGCCGACCGCTCGGACGAACTCATCAATCGCAAGCTGACCTATAAGCCGGAATATGGCAACGGGCTTACCCTCAGCTTCGCCTGGATGAAAGAAGGGAAGGCCTATACCCACGAGGTGCAGTTGCAGCGGCCACTGCCCGACAAGCAACTCACACTGAAATGGGAAACCTTCCGCGACCGACTCACGCCCGGACAGCAGGAAGAGTGGACACTCTCCGTTAAGAGTAAAGAGCAGAGCGTGAATGCTTCGTTTATGGCCGTGCTCTTCGACAAGAGCCTCGACCAGATCGTGAAACACCAGTGGACGCTCGACCCCGTGACACTGCTGCCCATGGCCTCGCTCCACTGGACGACGGGGGGCTACGATCAGACAGGGTGCAGAGGCAGCTACCATGCCAAGCACCTTGACTCCGGCATGTTGCAGTTCAGCCATTTCGATACAGAGTGTTTTCCACAATACTGGATGGGACGCCACCGTATGATGAAGTTCAAGGAGGAAGTCGCCGTTGGTGCGCAGAGAGCTGTTGTGCTGTCGGCCAATGAAACTGCAGACGTGGCGATGCCGATGATGGCCAGTGCAAAGATGAGCCGTTCCGGGGCGGTGATGAACGATGCCATCGGTGCCTTCGATATGGCAGGCCACGACGAGGCTGCGGAAGAAGAGTCGATGGCTGCAGAGCCAGAGGTGCAGGTAAGGGAAAACCTTCAGGAGACCGCCTTCTGCTATCCGCAGCTGGAGACCGACGAAGAGGGTAGGGTGAGGCTGAAGTTCACGCTGCCCGAGAGCCTCACCACCTGGCGCTTCATGGGCATTGCCCACACGAAGGACATGATGCATGGCTACATAGACGCTGAGGCCGTGGCGCAGAAAGACGTGATGATTCAGCCCAACGTGCCACGTTTCTTGCGCATGGGCGATGAGGGCACTATCTCGGCACGTCTCTTCAATACCACCGATGGATGCCTGAGCGGCAGCGTGCGCCTGCAATTACTCGACCCGGAGAGCGAACAGCCTATTATCGACGAGCAGATGCCCTGCACGCTGGCAGCTAATGGCACGAATGCTGTGTCGTTCAGCATCGACAGCTCGAAGCTCGAAGGCCACTCGCTGCTTGTCTGCAAGATGACCGTCAGCGGAGAGACGTTCAGCGATGGTGAGCAACATTATCTGCCCATTCTGTCCGACCGGGAGCGCGTCACCATCACCGTGCCTTTCACCCAAAACGGCCAAGGTACGAAGACTATCGATCTGACAACCCTGTTCCCCGCATCGCTCCGCTCGGCCGTGCTCGACCAAAGGTCGCTTGCTACCGAAGGGACGCAAGAAGGACGCTTGCAAGGCAAGAACGATCAACGCCCAACGCTCGGCACTCAACCTTCAACGCTCACCGTAGAATACACCAACAACCCTGCATGGCTCATGATTCAGGCCCTGCCCACCATTGGCAACCCCTGCGACAAGAACGCCATCAGTCAAGCAGCCTCGCTCTATGCCAACACGCTCGGCGAGTATATCCTCGCACAGAACACGCAGGCCAAGCATGTGTTTGAAGCGTGGAAGCGCGAAAATGCCCAGACCTTATCGCTCAGCTCCCAGTTGGAAAAAAATGAAGAACTGAAAGACCTGCTGCTCAGTGAGACACCGTGGGTGATGGATGCCGACCGAGAGACGGAGCAGAAACGGCAACTGGCCGACTTTTTCGACGTGAACCTGATGCAGCAACGCTTGGCATCGGCTGCCACCCAGCTGCAGAAACTGCAGAACGCCGACGGCTCGTGGAGCTGGTGGGAAGGCATGCGCGGCTCGTTCTTTATGACCGTAGAGATAAGCGAAATGATTGTTCGGCTGAATCAGATGACTGGTAGAAACCACTCTCAGCTTTCCACTCTCAACACTCAATTAGACAAGGCTTTCCAATTTATGAACAACGAGATTGTAGACATGGTGGCCGAGATGAAAAAGCAGGAGAAGAAGGGCATCAGGCAGACCTTCCCCACTTTCAAGGCCCTGCAGTACCTCTATCTCTGCACACTCGATGGTAGAAGTCAGCCTGCCAACGTGCAGCAGGCACAGGACTACCTGAAGAACCTGCTGAAAAAAGATGTGAAGAACCAGACAATCTATGAGAAGGCCATGTCGGCCATCGTGCTTCATTCTTCTCTTTATATTAAGAGTCTGAAAGAGTACACCGTTTATACCGAGGAGATGGGCCGCTACTACGACACGCCTCGTGCCAGCTACTCATGGCGCGACTATCGCATACCCACACAGGTGGCAGCCATCGAGGCCCTGCAGCGCCTGTCGCCAGACGACACCCAGACCATCGACGAGATGCGCCGCTGGCTGTTGCAGCAGAAACGGACCCAGGCATGGGACACACCACTGAACAGTGTCGATGCCATTTATGCCTTCCTTAATGGCAACTCGGCGGCACTGGCTGCTCAGCCCAAGACCGTAATGAAAATCGATGGGAAACAGATAGATACCAGCGAGGCCACCGCTGGCATCGGTTATGTGAAGACTGCCCAGACTTACAACGGTGAGCGAACGCTCACCGCCGAGAAAACCTCTGCCGGCACCAGCTGGGGAGCTGTCTATGCGCAATTCTTTCAGAAAACAGGCGACATCAGCGACCAAAAGAGTGGCATCTCGGTGAAACGGGAAATTCTGTCTGGTGAAACATTGAAGGTGGGCCAGCGCGTAAAAGTGAGACTCACCATCGAGGCCGACCGCGACTACGATTTCGTGGAGGTGGCCGACCGCAGGGCTGCCTGTCTGGAACCGGTGCAGCAGCTCAGCGGCTATCGAAGCGGGGCCTACTGTTCACCGAAAGACAATGCCACGTATTATTATTTCGACATGTTGTCCAAGGGTAAGCATGTCATAGAGACAGAATACTATATCGATCGTCCTGGACACTACGAGACGGGTACCTGCACCGTGCAATGTGCCTATGCCCCCGAGTTCCGTGGCACGACACGGTCTATAAGATTGAAAATTGAAGATTGAAAATTATGAAAATAAGAACTTTAGGTTTATCAATTGTTTTTTGTCATTTGCTGGTTTGTCCTGCAGTGGCGCAAAAACTTTTCATACAACAGCAGACCATAGAGTGTGGGAAGACGGGCTATATGGTGCCGGCCACTGCAACCTTCGAACTGAAGAACAAGGGATTGAAGAAACTCGTCATTCGCGAGGTACATCCCGACTGCGGCTGTACGCGAGTGCAATTATCAAAGAAAGAGCTTGGTGCTGGCGACAAGGCCACCCTGAAGCTTACCTACGATGCCCGTCAGCTGGGTCACTACGTGAAGCAGGCCGTAATTTATACCAATGCTTCGGAACAGCCCGTCTATCTCAGAATGAAAGGCATAGTGTTGGCCGAATTGAAAGACTATAGCGGCACCTATCCCTTTGCCATGGGCGAGTTGCTGGCCGACAAGAACGTACTGGAGTTCGACAATGTAAACCGTGGCGACCAACCTCAACAGGAAATCAACATATTGAACAACAGCGAGCGCACCATGACGCCAAACGTGCAGCACTTGCCATCGTATCTGTCGGCAGTAGTGACGCCAGAGAAATTGTTGCCAGGAAGAGCAGGTAAGGTGGTGGTGACGCTGAACTCTGAGCAGATACACGATTTCGGACTTACCCAGACTTCTGTCTTCCTGGCCAGCAATCTGGGCGAAAAAGTAAGTTCCGACAATGAACTGCCAGTGTCGACCGTGTTGCTGCCCGACTTGAAAAACTATGAAGGCAGTCTCAGGCAATTTGCGGCGCGCATGGAGCTGAGCGACACCCTGATCGTGCTGGGCAAGGTGGCGGGGAAAATACAGAAGAAAGCCACAATCACGCTGACCAACCGTGGGCGGCAGCCGCTGAAGATCTCGTCGCTGCAGATGTTTACCGCCGGAATGAAACTCACCCTCGACAAACGAGAACTTCAGCCGGGAGAGCAAGCAAAGTTGAAGGTGGTGGCCAATCGCGATGTGCTGTTGAAGGCACGTTCGAAGCCCCGCGTGCTCATGATTACCAACGACCCCGATCATGCTAAGGTAGTTATTACGATTCAAGTGAAATAATTTTTCGGATTCAGTATTTTCGGGATTCCGAAATCCCGAAATCCCGTAATCCCGTAATCCCGTAATCCCGAAATCCCGTAATTCCGTAATCCCGACAGAAAAAAACAAAAGAAATGGAACATCCAGAAAATAGTTCGGAATATGCAGGTCTGCAAGTGAACAGTGGCGTAGAGCAGCCCTCCATTATCAACCCTTATCTCAGAAAGAAGCGCATTCACCGTCGCGAGTTGTCAACAGCAGAAATGGTGGAAGGCATTCTGAAGGGCGACGTCACCATTCTCTCGCAGGCCGTGACGCTCATCGAGAGCGTAAACCCCAGCCATCAGGCCAAGGCGCAGGAAGTCATCGAGAAATGTCTGCCTTATAGTGGCCATTCTGTGCGTGTGGGCATCAGTGGGGTGCCTGGCGCGGGCAAGTCGACCAGCATCGACGAGTTTGGCATGCATGTGCTGCGCGAGAAGGGCGGCAAGCTGGCTGTGCTCGCCATCGACCCGTCGAGCGAGCGCACAAAGGGCAGCATCCTGGGCGACAAGACGCGCATGGAGAAACTGGCCGTACACCCTGACTCGTTCATACGCCCCAGCCCCTCGGCAGGCTCCTTGGGCGGCGTGGCACGCAAGACGCGCGAGACCATTATCCTATGCGAGGCTGCTGGTTTCGACAAGATTTTTGTAGAAACCGTAGGTGTAGGCCAAAGCGAGACGGCCTGCCACTCTATGGTAGACTTCTTCCTTCTTATACAGGTGGCCGGTACCGGCGACGAGCTGCAAGGCATCAAGCGCGGCATCATGGAGATAAGCGACGGCATCGTTATCAACAAATGCGACGGCGACAACGTAGACCGCTGTCAGATGGCTGCTACCAACTTTCGCAACGCCCTGCACTTCTTCCCTATGCCCGAGAGTGGCTGGCTGCCCAAGGTGCTCTGCTACAGTGGATTTTATGGAACAGGCGTGAAGGAAATCTGGGACATGATTTATCAGTATTTCGACTTCGTGAAGGCTAACCACTATTTTGACTACCGGCGCAACGAACAGGCAAAGTACTGGATGTATGAAAGCATCAACGAGCATCT
>CAMJLB010000025.1 GCA_946406555.1 uncultured Prevotellaceae bacterium
AGACCTACTCCATGCGCATCTGGCTCAAGCCCGACGTGATGAAGCAGTACAACCTCATGCCCTCCGACATCAGCGGGCTGCTGGCCGAGCAGAACATCGAGGCTGCACCTGGTAACTTCGGACAAGAGAGCAATGTGGCCTACGAGTATGCCATGCGCTATACCGGTCGCTTCAAGACCCCCGAAGAGTTCGGCAACATCATCGTCTCGAGCGATGCCAACGGCCAGACGCTCAAGCTGAAGGACGTGGCCAAGATAGAGCTGGGCGGACAGCAGTATACCGTGTCGATGAAGAACAACAACATTCCATCGGTCATGGGCATGGTGCAGCAGATTGCCGGCTCCAACGCCAACGAGATTGCCAAGCAGGTGAAGGCCGAGCTCGAAGATCAGGCCAAGCTCTTCCCTCCGGGCATGTTCTATAAGATCAACTACGATGTCACCGAGTTCCTCTATGCCTCTATCGAAGAGGTGGTGTTCACGCTCGTGTTCACGCTTATCCTCGTGTTCATCGTAATCTATGTGTTCCTGCAGGACTGGCGCTCCACGCTCATCCCGCTCATCGCCGTGCCAGTGTCGCTCATCGGTACGTTCTTCTTCCTCACGGTGTTCGGCTTCTCCATCAACCTGCTGGTGCTCTCGGCCTTGCTGCTGGCCATTGCCATCGTGGTCGACGATGCCATCGTGGTGGTCGAGGCCGTGCACGCCAAGCTCGACCAGGGCTACAAGTCGACCCTCGTCGCCTCTATCGATGCCATGAACGAGATTTCGGGTGCCATCATCTCTATCACGCTGGTGATGGCCTCGGTGTTCATCCCCGTGTCGTTCATCGGCGGCACCAGCGGCACGTTCTACCGCGAATTCGGCGTGACGATGGCCACCTCTATCTTTATTTCGGCCATGAACGCACTGACGCTCTCGCCGGCCCTCTGCGCCATCTTCCTCAAGCCGCACGACAAGGAAGGCCACGAGGTGAAGATGTCGCGCATAGACCGTTTCCACCTGGCCTTCAATACGGCCTACGACAAGATTCTCGGCAAGTATAAGGGTGCCGTGGAGAAGCTGGTGCGCAAGCCCATTGCCGTGATGACATTGGTCATCATAGCCATTGTGGTGCTGGTGGGAGCCTTTACCACCACGAAGACCGGCCTGGTGCCCGACGAGGATACCGGCACAGTGTTCTGCACCATCTCCATGCCCCCCGCCACGTCGGTGGCTCGCACCCGTCAGGTTATCGACGAGGTGGATAAGATCCTGGCCGCCGACCCCGCCATACAGAGCCGCGAGCAGATTCAGGGCTACAACTTCATAGCCGGTGCCGGTTCCGACCAGGCCACGTTCATCATCAAGCTGAAGCCCTTCTCCGAACGCCAGAAAGGACTGTGGTGGAAAATCAGCGGTCTGTGGGAAGGCGACGGCATCTACCGTTTCTTCATGAATCCCCTCGATGCGCAGATGGTGGTTGCACAGATCTTCATCAAGACCGCCCACATCAAGGATGCTTCCATCCTCGCCTTCTCGCCGCCTATGATTCCGGGCTTCTCGGCCAACAGCGGTGTGTCGATGGTGATGCAGGACCGCACGGGCGGCGACCTGAACAAGTTCTTCGGCATCGTGCAGGACTTCCTCAAGGAGCTCAACAAACGGCCGGAGTTCCAGATGGCCATGACCTCCTACAACCCCAACTACCCGCAATACATGGTGCATGTCGACGTGGCCAAGTGTAAGCAGAGCGGCATCTCGCCCTCTACCGTGCTCGCCACCCTGCAGGGCTACTATGGCGGACTCTATGCCTCTAACTTCAATGCCTACGGCAAGCTCTACCGCGTGATGATACAGGGCACGCCCGAGAGCCGCATGACGCCCGAGAGCCTGAAGAGCATCTACGTGCGCACGCCAAAGGGCATGTCGCCCGTCGAGGAGTTCTGCCGCATGGAGCGCGTCTATGGCCCGTCAAACATCAACCGCTTCAACCTCTTCACCTCTATTAATATCACGGGAACGGTGGCCAACGGCTACTCTACCGGTGAGGCCATCAAGGCTGCCGCGGAGGTGGCTGCCGAGGTGCTGCCCACGGGCTACAGCTACGAGTATCAGGGTCTGACGCGTGAGGAGGCCAAGGCTTCCAACACCACGGCGGTCATCTTCCTGCTTTGCTTCATCTTCATCTACCTCATCCTCTCGGCACAGTACGAGTCGTACATCCTGCCGCTGGCCGTGGTGCTCTCGGTGCCGTTCGGACTGGCCGGCTGCTTCCTGTTCACCAACCTGTTTGGCCACGCCAACGACATCTACATGCAGATCTCGCTCATCATGCTTATCGGTCTGCTGGCCAAGAACGCCATCCTCATCGTGGAGTTCGCCCTGGAGCACCGCCGCACCGGCATGGCCATCTCTTGGGCTGCCGTGCTGGGCGCCTCGGCCCGTCTGCGTCCTATCCTGATGACGTCGCTCGCCATGATCATCGGTCTGCTGCCTATGATGTTCGCCAGCGGCGTGGGAAAGAACGGCAACCAGACGCTGGGCGCCGCCGCCGTGGGTGGCATGCTCATCGGTACGCTGTTCCAGGTTGTCGTCGTGCCCGGTCTGTTCGTCATCTTCCAGAGCCTGCAGGAGCGACTCAGCCCCATGAAGTTCGAGGGCGACGAGGAGAACGCCGATGTGACCACAGAGCTACAGCAATATGCTAAACGACCCGTTGATTATAAACTACAGAAGTAGTCTACAGTCAACTTACTACAGTCAAAATAACTGATATGAAAAAAGCATTAATAGTTTCAACCGCAGTCTTTCTACTGTCGAGCTGCGGTCTCTACAACAAATACGAGCGTCCGTCGGATATCAACACGACGGGTCTTATCCGCGACCTTGTCTCCGATACCGACACGCTTCGCGTGAACAGCGACGAGAACTTCGGCAACCTGCCCTGGCGCGAGCTCTTCACCGACCCGCAGCTGCAGTCGCTCATCGAGAAGGCCTTGGAGAACAACACCGACCTTCGCAATGCCGCGCTGAACGTGAAGATGATGGAGACGGCCCTCACCGTGTCGAAGCTGGCCTTCCTGCCCTCAGTGGCCATTGCCCCGCAGGGCACCATCAGCAAAGTGCAGATGGATGGCGCCTCGGTGTCGAAGACCTACCAGCTGCCCATCGCTGCCTCTTGGAACCTCGACCTCTTCGGCAACCTGCTCTCCCAGAAGCGTTCGGCACAGATGCAGCTGCTCGCCACCAAGGACTATCAGGTGGTGGTGCGTACCAACATCATCTGTGGCGTGGCCAATCTCTACTACACCCTGATGATGCTCGACGAGCAGCTCGCCATCGTCACCGATATGGAGAGCCTCACCAAGGAGACCTGGGAGATGATGAAGCTCCAGAAAGACCTCGGCCGTGTGCGCTCTACGGGCGTGCAGAGCGCCGAGGCCAGCTACTACAGCGTGCAGGCCCAGGCCGCCACGCTGCGCCAGCAGATTCGCGAGATGGAGAACTCCATGTCGCTGCTGCTCAACGAGGCCGGGCATAAGATAGAGCGCGGCAAGTTCTACAACCAGTCGCTGCCCACCGAGTTCGCCGCCGGCGTGGGCGTGCAGCTGCTCTCCAACCGCGCCGACGTGCATGCCGCCGAGATGGCTCTCGCGCAGTGTTTCTACGATGTGCAGACGGCACGGTCGCGCTTCTATCCCAACATCACCGTCACGGCCAACGCCATGTTTACCAATAGTCTGGGCACGGCTGTCATGAACCCCGGCAAGTGGATTCTCTCCGCCATCGGCTCGCTCACGCAGCCCATCTTCCAGCACGGGCAGATCGTGGCCGGGCTGAAGGTGGCCAAGGCCCAGATGGAGCAAGCTCAGAACACCTGGCAGAACACCATCCTCAAGGCCGGCAACGAGGTGAGCAACGCCCTGCTGGCCTACAACAGCAACGACGAGAAGAGCCAGCTCGACGCCAAGCAGGTGAAGGTGCTCGAGCAGAATGTCGTCGACACCCGCCAGCTCTATGCCTCGAAGGGCAGCAGCTACCTCGAGGTAATCCAGGCACAGAGCAGCCTGCTCAACGCCCGCATCTCGAAGGTCACCGACGACTTCAACAAGATGCAGGCCGTGGTCAACCTCTACCAGGCTCTGGGAGGAGGAGCGAAATAGTTGATAATTAATAGTTAATAGTTATGGCAAGCGAAATTAGTCCAAGAGCCGAGGTCAGCCCCAAGGCCAGAATCGGCAACAACTGCAAGATATTCCCCTTCGCCTATATCGAAGACGACGTGGTGATAGGCGACAACTGCATCATCTTCCCCTTCGTGAGCATCTGCGACGGCACTCGCATGGGCAACAACAACAAGGTGCACCAGGGGTCGGTCATCAGTGCCCTGCCCCAAGACTTCGACTTCCGTGGCGAGCGCTCGGAGTGCATCATCGGCGACGGCAACGTCATCCGCGAGAACGTCGTCATCAACCGTGCCACCCATACCGGCGGGCAGACCGTCATCGGCAACAACAACGTGCTCATGGAGGGTGCCCACATCAGCCACGACACGAAGGTGGGCGACCGTTGCGTCTTTGGCTACGGCACGAAGATTGCCGGCGACTGCATCATTCAGGACGGCGTCATCTTCTCTTCCAGCGTCATCGAGAACGCCAGGACCCGCGTGGGCCGTGGCGCGATGATACAGGCCGGCACCACCTTCTCCAAGGACGTGCCCCCCTATCTCATCTGCACTAAGCGTTCGGAATATGGCGGCGTCAACTACACCATGGGCCGTTACTATGGCGTCGACGAGAAGACCCTCAAGCACATCGCCAACGCCTACCGCCTGATGTATCTGGGCAACACCTCCACCTTCGACGCCGTCAACCAGATAGAGCAGCAGGTGCCTGACGGCCCAGAGATACGCAACATCATCGAGTTCATACGCGCCACACAGCTCGGCATCATCGGCAAGAAGTAGTCTATACACCATCAATACACACACGCAGAAAAGGCGGCCCGACCTCACGGTCAGACCGCCTTTGTGGTTCGCCCGACATGGGTATATTCTTTCCACGGATGGAAATAATCATTATTCATATTCGTGGAACCATTATTCACATTATCCACATTCGTTTCTCTTGGAAAGAAATGGACAAGAATGAGGAAAAATTTCTTTCAACTCTATATCTTGTTCGATTTTTGCGAAATTTGTTTGGTATTTCGGAATTGTCTTCGTATCTTTGCCGCAAAATTACGAATATGCATGTTATCTCATTTGCTTCCATACGCGACTACAGCCGCCAACACGCCGATGCAATCATTGCACTGAGCGACTGGCATACTAAAACGGAAAGAGCGACGTGGAGCACACTGGCTGACATCAAGAAAACATTCGGTTCTGCCGACTATGTGGGTAATGACCGCTATGTGTTCAACATCAAAGGCAACGACTACCGGCTGGTGGCCATGATATTCCTTCAGGCAGGCTTGGTTTACATCCGCTGGATAGGAACTCATGCAGAATACGATAAGATAAAGGACATACAAAACTTATAGGTTATGGCACAGATAAACAATGAGAAGGAATACAAGGTGGCTTGTGATAGAATTAACGAGTTACTGAAGGTGGTCAACGGCCAGACCCCGCTGACCGATCCTAACATGATAGAGCTGAACCTGATTTCGTCTCTGGTAGAGGAGTATGAGCATGTTCACTATCCTGTCACACCTCCGACACTGGTTGAGACCATCAACCTGCGTATGTATGAAATGGGACTGACGCGCACCAACCTCTCTGAGATGCTGAACCTGAGCAAGAGCACCATCAGCGACATCCTCAATGGTAAGCGTGAGCCGACGCTGAAGACTGCCAGGGATATTTCGCGTAAGCTCAATATCGATGCAGCAGTAGTTTTAGGTGTATAAATGCCATTTGTTTTCAGGGATTTTGGACTGTTTTTGTATCAGACGTTTTCCTATGTAAAAATTCGAGAACCCGCAAAAACTGGCTTTCCTCGTTCGTATCGTTTTTACTTCAGGTGGTGGTAGAGGATGCCTGCTCCAGATAGCGGCTCACGTTTTCCTGCACCTGCAGGAACTGTGGGCAGTGCTGGTAGCCGGTGTTTTTCTTGAGCATGGTCTTGATGTCCTGCCGGGTGTTCTCGTAACACGACATCTCGTTGCGCTTCTGCGTCTTGTGGGCGGCGGCCTGTGTGATCTCGTTCTGTCGCTCCTGCCGCAGCACGTTGCATACTTTGGCCATGATGGGTGCCACGACGGCGTCGAAGAGGTGGTGCCCCTGTATATAAAGATAGGTGGTCTGCGGCGTGATGCCGAGCAGCAGTAGCTCATCCTTGAGCTTGAGGTATGTCTCCTTGTTGTTGGGGTATCGGTGCTGCAGCTCGCGCAGCTTCGTGCCCACCTTGCGTCGCACGTTGTTGAGCGATGTCTCGGGGTGCTGCACGGTGAAGCCTCCCGGGTCGGTGAGGCGGTTGAAGTCGGTGATGGAGAAGAGCGAGTGGTTGCCGGTGCGATAGAACCATACCGACCAGACGAAGAGCGGGAAGCATATCTCGCTGAAGAGGCGGAAATATTCGCGGAAGTCGAAGATGCGGTGGTCGTTGAGCGTGATGGCCACGCACACGTCGTGGAGCGAGGGTGCATAGCACTGGTAGTTCTCGATGGCGTAAACGTAGGTATGGAAGACGTAGGGATTGTCGAGCACCTGTGCCGACTGCGGTGTGGCGCGCTGCAGCAGGTAGTCGTAGTCGGCATCTACGCAGGCAATCATGTCGGGTCCGGTCTGTCCCTTTACGAAGTTCATGAGCACCGACTTCTTGCCCCGCTTCAGCTCCCCCTTCGAAGGCAGCATGACCTCGAAGTAGCGGTGGTCGTCTTCGAAGCGGCTGAGCACCGTTCGCCAGAAGTAGATGTCGTCGTAGCTCTCCACGTAGGCCACGATGCGCCGCCGTGCCTTCTTGCCCCTGAGGGCGTTGGCGGCGGCTATGTACTGGCTGTTGATGTTGTCTTTGAGACGGCTCATAGCGTGATGTCGTCGACCTCGGTAACACTGTCTATCCACCCGTTCATGACTACTGCCGGCGAGTGGGTGGTGAGTATGACCTGCACGTTGGGGTTGAGTTCGGTGATGAGGTCGAGCAGCTGTTTCTGCCACTCGATGTGCAGGCTCATCTCCGGTTCGTCCATGAAGAGCACGTAGGGCAGGTTGTCTTCCACGAGCACGGTGAGCAGTATGATGAGCATCTGCTTCTCTCCGCTGCTGAGCTGGTAGGGCATGAGCGTCTCGCCTATCTGGGTGAAGCGGATTTCGTTTTCCGTTCGCACGATGCGCTTGCCGGTGTCGGCAAAAAGGTTGTCGACCATGTCCTGGAAGCGCGCTTTCTTCTGTGCCAGCTGTTGTGCGGCGTCGGCATGTCCGGCCTGCAGCTCGGCAATCATGCGGTTGCCGATGTTCACCTGGTAGTCGAGGTACTTGCGCTGCAGGTTGTATAGCTGCAGGTCGAGCAGCGAGCCGCCTCCGATGCCCCCCAGTGCCGGCAGTGCCTGCCGGAGGAATCCCTCGCCCTCGGCCAGCGTCTGCTGCAGGTTGCTGTCGAGCGAGCGTATCATGTCGTAGCGAATCCACTTGGCATCTTCGGGCTCCACGTCGAGGCGGACACCTTTGAGCATGTGAGAGGGGAACTCGCCGCCGGCGGCCAGCCCTCGCACCACCTTGTTGAGGATGGTGCTCTTGCCCACGCCGTTGATGCCGCTGAGGATGTTGACCCTCGGGTTGAGGTTCCAGACCACGTGCTTCTTGCCGCTCCAGAGGGAGTCGATTTCTATTCGCTTGATGTAGGATACGTATTTCTGCATGGTGGGGAAGGTGAGGGGGGATGGTTGGGGAGGTGAGGAAGGCTATCTAAGCTGGCGGGCGCTCCAGGTGGGCGTCTTCTTGCCGGGCTTGTAGAAGTCGAGCAGGGCGAGGTCGAAGATGAGTGTGCTGTAGGCCGGGATGGCGTTGTTCTCCTTGCTGCCATAGCCCAGGTTGTAGGGAATGTAGATGCGCCAGTAGGCCGAGCGCGTCATGTGCTGCAGTGCCGTGGCGAACCCGTCGACCACGCCGTTCGTGCCCCCCACGGCCAGCTTCACCGTGGCGCTGGTGGCGGGGTCGTAGGCAGAGCCGTAGATGGTCTTGTCGAAGGTGGTGCCATTGATGAGGCGTCCCTGATAGCTCACGCGCACGGTGTCGGTGTAGAGAGGGCAGTCGTTGCCGGCCTCGCCCTCGCTGATGACCTTGACGTAGATGTAGTCGGTGTTGGCACCGACCGTGCTTTCGTTGTAAGAGAAGTTCTTGAACTTCCGCCACTGTGCAGGCTGGCGCATCAGCGAGTCTTCGAGCGTGGCAAAGTAGGCATCGTTGCGAGCCTGCCAGTTCTCGTACTCGTTGGCGGTGTCGTTGTCGTCGTTTGTGCAGGAGGCCCCTGCCCAGCCTCCCCCTATGATGACGAGGAGCATATAGAACAGATTTCTGAGGTGTCTTTGCATTCTTTCCTTCATTTCGTTGTTTTTCTATCTACTCCCCTCCATGAAGGGAGGGGCCGGGTGAGTTGAGGGTTATAGCTTTTTGAGAAGCGAGGTGATGCTCACCTTGTCTTCGATGATGCCGTTCAGGTCGGCAATGTTGACGCGCTCTTGCTGCATGGTGTCGCGGAAGCGGAGGGTGACGCAGCCGTCCTGGAGCGTGTCGTGGTCTACGGTGACGCAGTAGGGGGTGCCGATGGCGTCCTGTCGGCGGTAGCGCTTGCCGATGGAGTCTTTTTCGTCGTACTGGCAGGTGAAGTGGTACTTCAGGTCGTTGACGATTTCGCGTGCCTTCTCGGGCAGTCCGTCCTTCTTCACCAGAGGCAGCACGGCGAGCTTCACCGGAGCGAGGGCTGCCGGCAGGTGGAGTACGGTGCGCGTCTCGCCGCCGTCGAGCTTCTCTTCGTCGAAGGCGTGGCACATGATGGAGAGGAACATGCGGTCGACGCCGATGGAGGTCTCGATGACATACGGCGTGTACGACTCGTTGGTCTGCGGGTCGAAGTACTTGATGCTCTTGCCCGAGTATTTCTCGTGCTGCGAGAGGTCGAAGTTGGTGCGCGAGTGGATACCCTCCACCTCTTTGAATCCGAAGGGCATGTGGAACTCGATGTCGGTGGCGGCGTTGGCATAGTGGGCCAGCTTGTCGTGGTCGTGGAAACGATAGTTCTCTGCGCCGAAGCCGAGGGCCTGGTGCCAGGCCATACGCGTCTGCTTCCACTTCGGGAACCAGTCGAGCTCGGTGCCGGGCTTCACGAAGAACTGCATCTCCATCTGCTCGAACTCACGCATGCGGAAGATGAACTGGCGTGCCACGATCTCGTTGCGGAAGGCTTTGCCTATCTGTGCGATGCCGAAGGGAATCTTCATGCGTCCGGTCTTCTGCACGTTCAGGTAGTTGACGAAGATGCCCTGTGCCGTCTCCGGTCGCAGGTAGATTTTCATCGATCCGTCGGCCGTGGAGCCCATCTCGGTGGAGAACATGAGGTTGAACTGTCGCACGTCGGTCCAGTTTTTCGTGCCGCTGATGGGGCACACGATTTCCTCGTCGATGATGATCTGCTTCAGTTCGTCGAGGTCGGGACCCTGCATGGCGGCGGCATAGCGTGCGTGGAGGGCGTCGCGCTTCTGTCGTGTCTCGGCCACGCGTGGCGACGTCTCAAGGTATTTCTGCTCGTCGAAGGTGTCGCCGAAGCGCTTGCGAGCCTTCTCTACCTCTTTCTGTATCTTCTCGTCGTATTTTGCTATCTGGTCTTCGATGAGCACGTCGGCGCGATAGCGTTTTTTCGAGTCGCGGTTGTCGATGAGGGGGTCGTTGAAGGCATCTACGTGTCCGGAGGCCTTCCAGATGGTGGGGTGCATGAAGATGGCCGAGTCGATGCCCACGATGTTTTCGTGGAGCATGGTCATTGCCTTCCACCAATACTGCTTGATGTTGTTTTTCAACTCCACGCCCATCTGTCCGTAGTCGTAGACGGCGCCCAATCCATCGTAAATCTCACTTGAGGGGAACACGAAACCATATTCCTTGCAGTGGCTCACGATTTTCTTAAATACGTCTTCTTGTGCCATAATTTTTGTTTGTAAATTTCGAAATTTGCGTGCAAAGGTAATAATTAATATTGAATTACGCGCGATGTGTTAAGAATTATTGGCAAATACCGCGCCCT
The DNA here is from genome assembly GCA_946406555.1 of uncultured Prevotellaceae bacterium. Taxonomy (GTDB): domain Bacteria; phylum Bacteroidota; class Bacteroidia; order Bacteroidales; family Bacteroidaceae; genus Prevotella. Next base: position 10,223 of record CAMJLB010000025.1, read on the forward strand.
TGTTTTCTTCGTTCTTCTTTCTCAGTCCTGGAAATATACCCGCTTCACTCGGTTGCTCACCCCTGTGAGCACCTCGTAGGCGATGGTGCCGAGCTGCTGGCTGAGCACCGTCACGGGCAGGTTCTGTCCGAAGACCTCGACCATGTCGCCCTCGTGGCAGTCGATGCCGGTGACGTCGATCATGGCCACGTCCATGCAGATGTTGCCCACGTAGGGTGCTTTCTGCCCGTTTACGAGGCAATAGCCCTGTCGGTTGCCCAACCGGCGGTTGAGCCCGTCGGCATAGCCGATGGGTATGGCGCCTATCACGCTGTCGCGCTCGAGCAGCGTGCGGCGGCTGTAGCCTATGGAGTCGCCCGCCTTGACGTGTCGCAGCTGCAGTATGGTGGTCTTCAGCGTGCTCACGGTCTTCAGTGCCGGCGTGGCGGCATAGGGCTCCACGCCATAGAGGCCGATGCCCAGTCGGCACATGTCGAGCTGCCGGTCGGGGAAGTGCTCTATTCCCGCAGAGTTGTCGATGTGGCGCAGGATCTTGTGGCTGAAGGCTGCCTGCAGCAGGCGGCTCCCCTCGTCGAAGAGGGCGAACTGGCGGGCAGAGAAGTCGTCGAAGTCGTCGCTGTCGCTGCCCACGAAGTGTGAGAACACCGAGCGGGGCATGATGGCCTGCTGCCGTTGCAGCTGACTGATGAGCGCGGGCACCTCGTCGGGGTTGAATCCCAGGCGGTGCATGCCCGTGTCGAGCTTTATATGGACGGGCCACCCCGTGATGCCCTCCTTGCGTGCCGCACGTACCAGGGCATCCATCAGTCGGAAGGAGTAGACCTCGGGCTCCAGGTCGTAGTCGAAGAGTGTCTTGAACGACGACATCTCTGGGTTCATCACCATGATGTTGGCCGTGATGCCGGCCCGTCGCAGTGCCACCCCCTCGTCGGCCACGGCCACGGCGAGATAGTCTACGCGGTGGTCTTGCAGCGTCTTGGCAATCTCGATGGCCCCGGCACCGTAGGCATCGGCCTTCACCATGCACACCATCTTCGTGTCGGGCTTGAGGAAGGAGCGGAAGTGGTTGAGGTTGTCGACCACGGCCTGCAGGTTGACCTCGAGTATGGTCTCGTGCACCTTCTGCTCGAGCAGTTCGCTGATGTGCTCGAAGCCGAAGCGGCGTGCGCCCTTGAGCAGTACCACCTCGTCGCGCAGGGCGGCAAACACGGGGCTGTCGAGGAACTGTGCGACGTCGGCGAAGAAATATTTCTTCGGCAAGGCGATGGCCTGCTGCTGTGCCGACAGGGCGGGGCCTATGCCGATGAACTTGTCGATGCCCCGCTCCTGGCACAGTGCCGCCACCTGGGCATAGAGCGCGTCGGGCGTCTCTCCGCTCTGGAAGATGTCGCTGAGAATGAGCGTTGCGGGCTTTTTTTCGCCCCGTCGCATCATGAAGTCGAGGGCGATGTCGAGCGAGTTGATGTCGGCGTTATACGAGTCGTTGATGAGCGTGAGGCCGCGCTGGCCCTGTTTCACCTCCAAGCGCATGGCCACCGGCTCGAGCAGGGGCATGCGTTGCGCCAGCTCGTCGGGCGAGAGACCCAGATAGAGGGCCGTGGCGGCGCAGGTGATGCTGTTCTCGATAGAGGCATCGTCGATGAAGGGGATGCTGTATTCGCCCTCTATACCTTTATATATGTAGTGGATGAGCGTGGAGGGTTCTTGCCTTGCAAGCGTCCTTCGGCCGAGCGGAGCGTGGAGGGTTGAGTGTTGTGCGTAGAACTCGGCACCGCTGTTCTTCCTGCTCCAGCCAATCTTCTCGCCCTTGTAGCCCGAACGGCGTATGCAGCGGCTCACGATGTCGTCGTCGCTGGGGTAGACGATGGCCTGTGTGCCGTGGAAGAGCTTCAGCTTCTCCATGCACTTCTCTTCCAGCGAGCGGAAGTTTTCCTGATGGGCGGCACCCAGCGATGTGAACACGCCGATGGTGGGCTGTATGATGTCGTGGAGGGCGTCCATCTCGCCCGGCTCGCTGATGCCAGCTTCGAAGAGGCCCACTTGCGTTTGCTCGCCTAAGAGCCATACCGAAAGCGGCACGCCTATCTGCGAATTGTAGCTCTTGGGCGAACGGGTGACGGTGAGGGGTGGATGTGGAGTGGAGAGTGTAGAGTGAAGAGTGTTGGTGGCCACGCCCGAGAGCAACTGGTAGAGCCACTCCTTGACCATGGTCTTTCCGTTGGAGCCTGTGATGCCCACGATGGGAATGGAGAACTCGTCGCGATGGCGCTCGGCCAGTCGTTGCAAGGCGGCCAAGGGCGAAGGCACCTTCAGGAAGTTGGCCTTCGGGTAGCGGGCCTGATAGTCGTCGGGCATGTGGTCTACGACGAAGGAGCGCACGCCGCGCCGGTAGAGCTCGTCAATATATTTGTGGCCGTCGTTGCGCTGGGTGCGCAAAGCGAAGAAGAGGGTCTGTTCGGGGAAGCAGAGCGAGCGGCTGTCGGTGAGCAGCCAGCCCACGCAGGCTTCGTTTTCGCCATAGCGGCGCGCGCCAATGAGCGTCGCCACCTTCTCAATGCTATATGTCATGATATTGTGTATTGTTTGAAAATTTATGCAAAGTTACGGCAAAATAATGAAAACAGTGTCTGTTAGCCTGATTTTTTGCGTAAATCATGCTATAGGTGCTTCTGGAAGAAGCGCAGCACCCGCTCTTGTGCCGCCTTTCCACAGCTGTGTGGCATGGGCCACAGCTCTGTCTCGAGGTTCTGTCCGGCCTGCTGGCTCTCCCAGGTGTCGTGCATGGTCTTAAACGCCTTCTCTACGCCCGCCACGGGGAAGAGCTTGTCTTGCGAGCCATTGATGAAGAGCATGGGCTTCGGGCAGGCAATGCTTGCCACATGAGGGTAGTCGAGCCATCGGCGCAGACCCGGCAGGCAGTTGGCAAAGCCGCCGTTCTCGGTGCGGCTGTATTTGAACGACATCTGCTCGTCGGTGGTGACCATCCAGCAAACGGCGGCGCCCGCCTTGACGTGGTCGCTCAGGGCGGCGAGCATCCATGTTCTGTAGGCCCCCATCGACCAGCCGGTGCAGCCTATGCGCGTGGCGTCGACCTCGGGCAGGGTGGCCAGGAAGGCAGTGGCTGTCAGGTCGTCGTAGGTCATGTAGGCCGAGAGGTCGATGCCATACATCATCATGTTGCCCGCAATCATGTCGTAGAGGTTGCGCTTCATGGGCTCCTTCGTGCCCCGCTCGCCCCACATTGGCGCGTCGGTGGCCAGCACCACAAAGCCGTGCTGTGCCAGATAGTCGCCAAAGAACTGGCCCTCGTAGCCGGCCACCCATGCCTGTGCGTCGGCCACGACGGCCGAGTCTTCGCAGGCCAGGGGGCGCACCACCTTTTCCTTTCCGATGAAGAAGTGGCCGCCATGGTCGTGGAGCACGTTGACGGCGGGAAAAGGCCCCTTGCCATCGGGAATGAGCACATAGGCCGTAGCCCAGTAGTAGCGGCTGAGCCTTATTTCTATTTTCCTCGCCCGGTAGCCCTGGCGCTGCTCTTCAAAGAGCACCCGAGGCTCGTAGCCATTGGCGGGTGGCGGTGGCGGCGTGAGCATGCACTCGAGCACCTTTGAGCGTGCCGTCTGCCGCCAGGTGGCGAAGTCTTGGATGGGACTGTTGCCCCAGGCCAGCGGGTAGTCGAGGCTGGCAAGGAGCGAGTCGGCATAGACAGGCAGGTTGCGCATGAACTCATAGCGGCTGCGCTGCTGGCCACAGACGGCGGCACAGCCAAGGAGCAGGACGGCCAGGAGGCAGAGAAGTTTTTTTGTTTTCATCGTTGCTTTGTGAAGTAGTATCGTGTTCGAAAGGCAAAAGTAGCATCTTTTTGCGAGAAAGCAAAATTATTTCGGTGCAAAATGGCATGAAATGGTGTCCTTTCTGAACTTTTTTTCGTAATTTTGCACGCAAAAAGAGAAGAAATCATGGCAGAATCGAATTTTGTAGACTATGTGAAGATTATGTGCCGTTCGGGCAAAGGCGGCCGAGGCTCCATGCACCTGCGCCATGTGAAATACAACCCTAATGGCGGCCCTGATGGCGGCGACGGCGGCAAGGGCGGCAGCATCATCCTGCGTGGCAACCACAACTACTGGACGCTGCTGCACCTGAAATACGAGCGCCACATCTTTGCCGAGCATGGCGGCAATGGCGGCAAAGACAAGTGTCATGGCACCGATGGCAAGGACGTGTACATCGACGTGCCCCCCGGCACCGTGGTCTATAATGCCGAGACGGGCAAGTTCGTGTGCGACGTGGCCTACGACGGTCAGGAGGTGCTCCTGCTGAAGGGCGGGCGCGGCGGACTGGGCAACTTCCAGTTTCGCAGTGCCACCAACCAGGCACCGCGCTATGCCCAGCCCGGCGAACCCATGCAGGAGATGACCGTGATACTCGAGCTGAAGCTGCTGGCCGACGTGGGACTGGTGGGCTTCCCCAATGCCGGCAAGTCGACACTCGTCAGTGCACTGAGCAATGCCCGTCCCAAGATTGCCAACTACCCCTTCACCACGATGGAACCCTCGTTGGGCATCGTGGGCTATCGCGAAGGGAAATCGTTTGTGATGGCCGACATACCAGGCATCATCGAAGGAGCCAGCGAGGGCAGGGGGCTGGGACTGCGCTTCCTGCGGCATATAGAGCGCAACTCGCTGCTGCTCTTCATGGTACCCGGCGATGCCGACGACATAAAGCGCGAGTATGAGATCCTGCTCAACGAGCTGCGGCAGTTCAACCCCGAGATGCTGCAAAAACACAGGGTGCTGGCCGTGACCAAGTGCGACCTGCTCGACGAAGAACTGATCGAGATGCTCAAAGACACGCTGCCGCAGGACCTGCCCGTGGTGTTCATATCGGCCGTTACCGGTTTCGGGCTCGACGAGCTGAAAGATGTGCTCTGGCGCGAACTGAATGCCGAGAGCAACAAGCTGAACACCATTACCCAGGAAGACACGCTCGTGCACCGTGACAAGGATATGACCCTCTTTGCCACCGAGCTGATCGACGAAGGCGAGGATGACGACATAACGTATCTGGACGACGACCAGCTGGAAGACGTCGAGGAGCTTGAAGACTTTGAATATGAAGACGAATAGCCTGCCGCAGCCACGGCTGCTAAACTACGACCTGGGGCCAGGCGTGACAGCCTTCAGCACCACCCGGCAGGGAGGTTATAGCCAGGGCAGCTATGGCGAAATGAACGTGAACGCCTATTGTGGCGACGACCAGACGACCGTGGCGAAAAACCGTGAGTTGCTCTGCAACGCACTGGGGCTGAGCAACACCGACAGGCTGGTGGTGCCCCATCAGGTGCATGGCACGGGTGTCGTATACACGAAAAGAGAAGAGGCTCCCTACGATGCGGCAGCCTTTCAGACGGAGATGGAGGGCAAGGACATCGTCATGACCGATGAGCAGGAATTGTGCATCGGCGTGTCTACAGCCGACTGCGTGCCCATCGTGCTCTACGACCCAAGCCGTCATTGTGCGGCCGTGGTGCATGCCGGGTGGCGTGGTACGGTGAAGAAGGCCGTACTGGTGGCCACCAGTCGGCTATCGGCGCTCTATGTCGGCTCGACGAGTTGCATGCAAGCCGTCATAGGCCCATGTATATCGCAGAAGAATTTCGAGGTGGGGCAGGAGGTCTACGATGCCTTCTGCAGTGAGGGCTTCCCCATGGACAGGGTGGCCCGGCTGATGCCTGCCAACGACGGGAATGGACAGAAATGGCACGTCGACCTGCCTCTGTGCAACCGGCTGCTGCTCGAACAGGCGGGCGTGGAGCCCGGGCATATCTACGACTGCGGCATCTGCACCTACGACAACAGCGACCGCTTCTTCTCGGCACGACGAATGGGCATCAATTCGGGGCGCATCTTCACGGGGATTGTTTTACATTAAGATTCTATGCTTATTTGTGAAAAAACGGGCTGATGAAGACCATTATTTGGAAAATATGATTATTTTTGCACCAATATTTATATATTAATAACAACTAAGGGATTTATGCAGAAGAAAATACTTTTTCTTGTGAGCATGCTGTTAGTGCTTTCGATAACGGCAATGGCTCAGATTACCACATCGAGCATGACGGGTAAAGTGAGCGAGGCCGACACACAGGAAGCTGTGATAGGTGCCACTGTGCAGGCTGTGCACGAACCCTCGGGCACTCGCTATGTGGCGGTGACCAACGTAAACGGCCGCTTTACGATTCAGGGCATGCGCACAGGCGGCCCGTATTCGGTGACGGTGACCTACATTGGCTTCCAGCCCAAGGTGCTCAGAGCCATCGAGCTGCAGCTGGGTGAAACCTACCAGCTCGAAGTGCAGCTCTCGGAAAATTCGAGCGAGCTGGCCGAGGTCGTCGTCAGTGGACGCGCATCGAAGTTCACTGCCGAGAAAACCGGCGCGACGACCAACGTGAACAATGTGGTCATCGGCGAAATGCCTACCATCAGCCGTAGCCTTGGCGACATAGCCAAGCTCTCGCCCTATTATGGCGGCAGCAACAGTTTTGCTGGCAGCAGTGGCCGCTCGTCGAACTTCACGCTCGACGGTGCCAACCTGAACAATAACTTCGGACTGGATGCCAACCTGCCTGGTGGCGGCAGCCCCGTCTCGATGGATGCCATCGAGGAGGTGCAGATGGTGGTGGCACCCTTCGACGTAAGGCAGACGAACTTCATCGGCGGTGGCATCAATGCCGTGACAAAGTCGGGTACCAACACGTTTAAGGGAACGGCCTACTTCTACTATACCAACGAAGACATGCATGGCAACCGGGTAGACCGCCAGCAAAACGCTGAACCGAAGAACGCCATGGACAGGATCATGGGCTTCACCCTAGGCGGACCGATTATCAAAGACAAGCTGTTCTTCTTCCTGAACTACGAGCGCGAGGACGCCACGAGCGTGCCCACATTCTGGCACCCTTCGGAAGATGGCGTGAGCGACTCGAAAAGCTACACGTCGCGGGTTTCTTACAGCGACCTGTATAAAGTGTCGGACTTCGTGCGAGAGACATACGGCTACGACACCGGCTCGCCCGACGACTACCCCGGAGGCATAAAAAACAACAAATATCTGGCACGACTGGACTGGAACATCACGCAGGACCACCACCTGGCAGTGCGCTTCAACCATACGAATAATTCCAGATGGAGCACGCCCAGCTCTACGCGTGAAAGCCTGTACGGCTATACCCCGGTGCCATCGGTCAACGGCATCGCCTTTGCCAATTCGTTCTATAACCGTGAAGACAATATCACTACTGTTTCGGCCGACCTGCACAGCCGATTCGGCGAGAACATTTCCAACCAGCTGCTCTTCACCTATACCGACCAGGATGCACCGAAGCGCAGCACCAACTCGAGCGACTTCCCCTTCATCGACATTCTGAAGGACGGAAACCCTTACATCACACTCGGCTATGAGCTGTTCAGCTTCAACAACAAAGTGAAGAACAGGGTGACGACCATCACCGACAATTTCACCTACTACTTGGGCGAGCATAAGCTGACGGCCGGACTGAACTTCGAACATCAGGTGGCCTACAACAACTATATGCGTAATGGCAAAGGCTATTATCGCTATGCCAGCATGGAGGATTTCATGACCGGTGCCGCACCCATTGGCGTGGCGCTCACCTATGGCTATGATGGCGAGCTGACGCCGTCGTCGCGCGTGGCCTTCAACCAGCTGGGCCTCTATCTGCAAGACGAGTGGAACGTGATTGACAACCTGAAGCTGACCTTCGGCATACGTTTCGACGACATCATGTTCAATAACAGCGACCTGAAGTTCAACCAGAAACTCTACGACATCGACTTTGGCGGCCGGCACCTGAATGTGGGCGAATGGCCGAAGAACAACGTGCAGATATCTCCGCGCGTGGGCTTCACGTGGGATGTGTTTGGCAATCGCTCGTTGAAGGTGCGCGGCGGTTCGGGGCTTTTCGCCGGAAGATTGCCGCTGGTGTTCTTCACCAACATGCCTCAGAGCGCCGGCATGCTGCAGAACCTGGTCATCATAGGCGATGGCGATGCACGACTGGCTAATTTTGCCGGCCCACTGACCACTGGCGTAGACCAGATCAGGGAGAAGCTCGGAGCACCCTATAGCCAGGACCCGCAGGGAGTCATTCCCTCGGCCTTTGCCGGAGTAGACCATAGCTTCAAAATGCCGCAGGTGTGGAAGTCGTCGATTGCCGTCGACTACCAGGTGCCGGTGTCGTTCCCCCTTACCGTCACGGGCGAGTTCACCTATACCAAGAATGTGAACGCCGTGAAGCTCGAGAACTGGAACATGAAGAACCCCGACGACAGCTGGGACCGATTCGCAGGAGCCGACAACCGCTACATCTATCCTGCAGACAGGTCGCAGTGGAACTACTGGAAACCCGCCAACTCGTCGTCGTATCCTACCGTGTGCCTGCTTACCAACAGCCACGAGGGCTATGGATTGACGGCCAACATTACCGTGAATGCGGAACCGGTGAAAGACCTGAACATCATGGCCGCCTACACCCACACGGTGAACAAGGAGGTGACGGGCATGCTTGGCTCAAACGCACAGACGGCATGGGCAAGCTTGTTTACCGTCAACGGACCTAACGTCACGGGGGCACAGAATTCTTTCTTCGTCATTCCCGACCGTATCATGGCAAGCATCAGCTACAAGTATCATAAGGAGCACCTATCGCTCTTCTATAATGCTTATTCGCCCATCGGCTTCAGCTATACCTGCAGCAACGACCTGAACGGCGACGGACTGCCCTACGACCTGATGTATATTCCTGCCAACGACAACGAAATAAACTTTGAGAGCGAGGCAGACCGCGTGGCCTTCTGGCAGTATGTGGAACAGGACGACTACTTGCGCAGCCATAAGGGCGAGTATGCCGAGGCCTATGCGGCACGTGCTCCCTGGGTGCACACCATCGACTTTAAATGGGCACATGACTTCGACCTGAAAATAGGAAGCACCACCCATAAACTGCAGCTCATTGCCAACATCGAGAATCTTGGAAACCTGCTGAACTCCCGTTGGGGCGTACAGCAATATGCACCCAATACGAGCAATAATATGATTAAGCTGCTCACGGTGGCCAGGAAAGACAATAACGTACCGGTGTATAAGATGGGAACAAATCCCGACGGCAGCTACCTGAAAACCACTTGGGACTATAATCACTCCTACGACCAGTGCTGGCGGCTGCAGCTGGGCGTGAAGTACTACTTCAATTAGACGGTAGATTTCAGAATATTGACTTTAGACTATAGATAATAATAGGCTTTAGTCATTAGATTATTGAACAGAAGCTCCCTGCCTTGCGATTCAGGGCGGGTTAGATGTCAAAAACAGGCTGGATTGATTGTCAATTCAGCCTGTTTATGCACTATCCCAGTACTGGCTGAATAGCAGGCGGCTATAGCCTGAAGTCTATAACCTGAAGTCTATAACCTATAGCCTTATATTTTTTTCCAGAAGCTTGGCGTGAAGAGCACGAGCACGGCGATGATCTCGAGACGTCCCACGAGCATGAGGAAGGCGCAGAGCCACTTCAGACCATCGCTGAGGTCGGCCCACGACATGACCGGTCCGATGTTGGTGTCGAGGCCTGCGCCCACATTGCTCAGCAGGCTGAGGGCGATGGTGGCGGCATTGGTGAAGTGTATGCCATTGACGATCATGATTGCCATGGTGAAGAACACCAGCACCACATAGAGCGTGAAGAAGGCCAGCAGCGACACCAGTTTGTCTTGCGGAACGCTCTGTCCGCCCAGCTTCACTGGCAGCACGGCATTGGGGTGGAGAATCTTCCGGAACTCGTTGCGCAGCACCTTGATGATCATCGACACGCGCACGCACTTGAAACCACCGGTGGTGCTGCCCGCACAGGCACCGGTAAACATGAGGAATCCCAAGATGAACCAGGTGGTGTGTGGCCAGAATCCCGCGTTGTCGTTGGACAGGCCCGTGGTGGTGATGAACGACACCACCTGGAACAGTGCCGAGCGGAAGGCTGGTTCGTAGCCATAGTGCAGGCGGGTGACGAGCAGATACATGATCCACAATGTGGCAACAAGCACGATGGTGAGGTAGAGCCGGAACTCGCCGTTGCGCACCACCGACCCCAGCCGGAGCTTGAAGAGGCTGAGGTAGAGTAGGGTGAAGTTGATGCCTGCCAGGAACTGGAAGAGTATGGAGAGATACTCGATGGTGATGGAGTGGAAGAACACCGTAGAGCCGTTGTGGGTCGAGAATCCGCCCGTGGCCGTGGTGGTCATGGCGTAGTTGGTGGCATCGAACCAGTCCATGCCGGCAGCCCAGAAGCTGATGCCGCAGGCCACGGTGAGCAGCACGTAGATGCTCCATATCCATTTGGCATTGGTGCTCAGCCGGGGGTGCATCTTCGAGCGCATGGGGCCGGTGGCCTCGGCGGCAAACACCTTCACGCTTCCGCCTACCAGCGAGGGCAGCAGGGCAATGGTGAAGAACACGATGCCTAAGCCGCCTATCCACTGCATGAGCGAACGCCAGAAGAGCATGGCATGGGGCAACCGCTCTACGTCGTCGATGATGGTGACCCCCGTAGTGGTGAAGCCCGACATGGTCTCGAAGAACGCCGAGGCGATGTTGGTGATAGACCCGTGGGTCAAGAACGGCAGCATGCCAAAGACGGAGAACACTAACCAGGTGGCCGTGACCACCACATAGGCATCGCGGCGCGACAGGGCGTTTTCGGCATCGCGGCCGAAGTAGAGAAAGACGAAGGCACTGCCAAAGGTGAGCATCGTGGACAGGATAAAGGCCATGACGTCGTCTTCATCAAAGGAAAAGGCCATGGCCATGCACCACGACATGAAGAATGCCTCGATGAGAAGCAGCGAGCCCAAGATCTTTGATATGATTCTCCAGTTGATCATTCGTGTTTTTTTGTGTCGTTATTCCAGGGGGCGGGATTTCGGGATTCCGTTTTTCCGTTATTCCGGGATTTCGGGATTTCGGGATTTCGGGATTCCGGGATTTCGTGATTTCGGTTTAAAACAGCGACTGTTTTTTGAAATACTTCTCGACCTTTCCCAGCTGGTGCTCATGACAGAAGACCATGACCGAGTCGCCCGGTTCTATCTGCGTGTTGCCATTCACGAGTATGCCCTGTCCGTGGCGCACCAGTCCGCCGATGGTCATGCCCGACGGCATGCCCAGGGCCTTTACGGGCTTCTTTGTCACCTTTGAGCCTTCAGCGGCCACGAACTCGGCCACGTCGCTGTCTACCATCATCAGCGAGCGCATGTTGCGCACGTCGGCCCGCAGCATCATCTGGAAGATGTGGCTTGCCGCCACGGTCTTCTTGTTGATGATGGTGCCTATGTCGAGGCTTTCGGCCATGCTCACATAGTCGAGGTTCTCGACCATGGCCACCGTCTTGCGCACCCCCAGCTTCTTGGCCGTGAGGCATGCCAGGATATTAGTCTCTGCATTTCCCGTGAGGGCCACGAACGCCTGGGTATGCCTGATGTTCTCCTCTTGCAGCAGAGCCAGGTCGCGCCCGTCGCCCCGTATGACCATCGTGTCGGTGTCGGCCAGCAGCTGGTTGAGCCGTTCGCAGCGGTCGGCATCGCTCTCTATGATTTTCAGGTTCATGTATTCCGGCATGGTGAGCGCCGCCCTGACGGCCGTTTTCCCACCCCCCATGAAGATGACGTTCTGCACGTCTTCGTAGTGCTCCTTGCCCACGATTTTGCGTATGTAGGGTATATATTCGGCCGTGGTCATGATGTAAGCCAGGTCGAGCACGTGCAGTTCGTCCATGCCGCCGGGAATGATGGTGTCGTCGCCCCGCTTGATGGCCACTACGTGGTAAGGGTCGTCGGGGCCGCAGAGGTCTTTGAGCGGTTGGTTCAGGATTTCGGCCGATTCGCGTAGCTTGATGCCCAGCAGCACCAGTGCGCCATCGTGTACGTCCCATCGCTGTCTTACCCACGACAGCTTCAGTCCGTTGATGATGTCTGCGGCGGCCAGTACCTCGGGATAGATGAGCGAGTCGATGCCCAGCTGCTTGAAGAACATCTGGTTTTGGTCTGACAGGTATTCGTAGTTGTCGATGCGTGCCACGGTCTTCTTCGCCCCCAGCTGGTGGGCCAGGATGCAGGCGGTGATGTTGCGGCTCTCCTCGCGGGTGACGCCCACGAAGAGGTCGGCCCCGGCCACCCCGGCATTCTTCAAAGCCTTGATGCTGGTGGGCTGCTCGCACACCACCATGATGTCGTATTTCATATCGATGCCACTGAGTCGCTCCTCATTGTCGTCGATGAGTACACAATCGTGGTGCTCGGTCGAGAGCAGGCTCGACAGATGGGTGCCCACGGCCCCGGCTCCGGCAATGACAATCTTCATACAGTCCCTCCTCCTGCCCCCGAGGGGGCTTTTTTCATGATTTCCTTCTTGATGCTTTCCACGTCCATGCCCACTATCTTCTGCAGTTCAGCCACACTGCCATGTTCCACGAAGGCATCGGGCAGCCCCATGCGCACCACCTGTGGCGAGTAGCCATGTTCCGACAGCCACTCGAGCACTGCAGAGCCCAGACCGCCATTGCGCACGCCGTTTTCCACGGTTATCACCTTGCGGTATTTCCGTCCTATCTCGTGCAGCAGCTGCTCGTCGAGCGGTTTCAGGAAGCGCATGTCGTAGTGGGCAGCCGTGGTGCCGGCCACGGCGCGCGCCACGTCGTTGCCGTAAGGGCCTATGCTCAGCACGGCCACCTCTTCGCCGTCTTTCAGTCGGCGGCCCGTGCCCACGGGTATCTCTTCGAGCGGGCAGCGCCAGTCTGTGCGCACGCCCCGTCCTCGTGGGTAGCGAATGACGAATGGCCCCTTGCCGGGCAGCTGTGCCGTGTACATCAGGCGGCGCAGCTCGTGCTCGTCCATTGGCGAGCAGATGGTGAGGTTGGGTATGGGGCGCAGGTAGGCCAGGTCGAAGGCACCGTGGTGCGTAGGTCCGTCTTCGCCCACCAGTCCGGCGCGGTCGAGGCAGAGCACTACGGGCAGGCGCAGAATGGCCACGTCGTGTATGATATTGTCGTAGGCGCGTTGCGCAAAGGCACTGTAGATGTTGCAGAAAGGCTGCAGCCCGTCTTTGGCCATGCCAGCCGAGAAGGTCACGGCATGGCCTTCGGCGATACCCACGTCGAAGGTGCGTTCGGGCATCTGGCGCATCATGATGTTCATGGAGCAGCCCGTGGGCATGGCCGGAGTCACGCCCACGATGCGTGGGTTCTGGCGTGCCAGCTCGAGCAGCGTCTCGCCAAACACGTCCTGGTATTTCGGAGGCTTGTTGGTGGCATCGTCTTCGAGCAGTTCGCCGGTGTCGGGGTCGAACTTCCCCGGCGCATGCCATACCGGCTTGTAGTTCTCGGCGGGGGCATAGCCATGGCCTTTCTTCGTGTGCAGGTGTAGCAGCTTGGGGCCTTTCATGTCTTTCAGCTGTCGCAGAATGCGCACCAGCTCCTTTACGTCGTGCCCGTCGAACGGCCCGAAGTAGCGTATGTTCATGCCCTCGAAAATGTTCTGTTGCTGGGCAATGGCACTCTTCAGCGCGTTTGTCAGCCTGATGATGCCTTTGCGCCGGTCTTCCTTCAGCATGCCCATGGAGCGCAGCCATTGCGATGCCTTGAAGCGCAGGGCATTGTAGGTCTCGTTGGTGCTCAGGCCCAGGAGGTATTGCTTCATTCCACCCACTGAGAGGTCGATAGACATGTTGTTGTCGTTCAGGATGATGAGCATGTCGTTCGGGCTCGACGACACATTGTTGAGCCCTTCGAAGGCCAGTCCGCCGCTCATCGAGCCATCGCCGATGACGGCCACGACATGACGTTGAGTGCTGGCCGTTGAGCGTTGAACGTTGTTGGCCACCGCCATGCCCAGCGCTGCCGAGATGCTGTTGCTGGCATGGCCGCACACGAACGAGTCGTAGTCGCTCTCTTCGGGCGAGGGGAACGGCCTGATGCCGTGCAGCTTGCGGTTGGTGCAGAACTGCTTGCGCCGGCCGGTGAGTATTTTGTGGCCGTAGGCCTGGTGGCCGACGTCCCAGACAATGCGGTCGGCGGGCGTGTCGTAGACGTAGTGAAGGGCCACCGTCAGCTCTACCACGCCCAGGCTCGATGCCAGATGGCCAGGGTTCACCGACAGTTCCTCAATGATGTCTTGCCTAAGCTCGTCGCAAACTTGTGGCAACTGTTCTACGCTCAGCTGGCGCAAATCGTCGGGGAAATCTATCTTGTCTAAAAGTTCAAACTTCTTTTGTTCCACTTTTCATGTTTTCATTTGGGTGCAAAGTTACTCAAAAGTTAGGAGTTAGGAGTTGGTTGTAGGCAGTTTTTGTCAAATAATCTGCAAAATAACGTTAAATGAAGGAGTCGTGCCTGCTCTTCTGAACATTTGCTTGCAAGTTTTGCTTACCTTTGTAGGGAGTTAACGAAGACTAAACATTTCCTCACTTATGCATGCGATGATGAAGAAACTAATTGCCGTATTACTGTTTCAGAGCCTGACAGTGGCATTGTTGGCACAAGTATCGTTTGGCACCCCCAGGTTGCTGAACGAGGGTTGGCGTTTTCTGCGCGTCGATTCTGCGCGTAACGTAGTAGAGAACCCCGAAATGAAAAATCCCGACTACGACGATTCGCGTTGGCGCAGTGTGGTCTTACCACACGACTGGGGCGTGGAGCAGCCCATGTCGCCCGAAAAAGGTTCTTGCCAGGGCTATCTGCCTGGCGGAATAGGTTGGTACAGGCAGCGATTCAATCTCCAGTCGTCGGGTGTCGGCCTTCCGGCAAAGCTCTATGTCTATTTCGAGGGCGTCTACAACCATTCCGAGGTCTACCTCAATGGCCGTCTGCTGGGGCGCAGGCCCAGTGGCTTTGCCTCGTTTCTTTACGACCTTACGCCATTTATCCATAAAGAAGGCGACAACGTGCTGGCTGTCAGGGTCGACCATTCGCAAGAGTTCGATTCCCGTTGGTATACCGGTTCGGGCATCAATCGCAATGTGTGGCTCATCAGTGCCCCGGAGGTGCATCTGGCACCGTGGGGGACGGCCTACAGGCTGAAAAGCATCAGTGCGAAGAAAGCCGTGATAGAGGTCGATGTAGAAACCACGACCGATGCTTCCCCCAGAGAGAAAGCGTTTACTGCTGTTGTCACCCTTACTGATGCCGAAGGAAAAACTGTAGCGACAACCAGTACCAAGATAAGTGCACAGGAGAAGAAAACCGTAAACCTAACGGTAGGCAATCCCCAGCGCTGGACGCTCGACCGCCCTTACCTTTACACCCTGACAACCATATTATTATCTAAAGAAGCCCCCTCGGGGGCCGTAGGGGAGGCCATGACCGTAGGTGATGCACTTGACCTTTCGGAAGTGCGTGCCGGACTGCGCACGCTCGATTTCTCTCCCACGAAAGGTTTTGCCCTCAATGGCGAATGGATGAAGGTGAAGGGCGTATGCCTGCACGACGATGCCGGCGTGCTGGGCACGGCTGTGCCTCCCGAGGTGTGGCGCAGGCGACTTCTGGAACTGAAACGCATTGGCGTGAATGCCATCCGCATGAGCCACAACCCCCATGCCCCGGCACTCTATGACCTCTGCGACGAGCTGGGGCTGCTCGTCATGGACGAAGCCAGCGACGAGTGGGAGTTTCCCAAACGTAAATGGATGAAAGGCTGGAACCAGGGCCGTCCCGAGTATCAGGGCACCTATACTTATTTCGAAGAGTGGATAGACCGCGACGTGGCCGACATGGTGCGCCGCGACCGCTGCCACCCCAGCATCTTCATGTGGTCGATAGGCAACGAGGTGGACTATCCCAACGACCCCTATTCCCACCCCGTGCTCGACGGGGGCGGGGCCGACTTCACCCAGCCTGCCTACGGAGGCTATAAGCCGGGACAGCCCAACGCAGAGCGCATAGGTGTGATAGCGCAGCGGCTGGCCAGGATAGTGAAGGACATAGACCCCTCGCGCCCCACCACGGGCGCACTGGCCGGGGTGGTGATGAGCAACGAGACTGCCTATCCCGGGGCTATCGACGTGGTAGGCTATAATTATACCGAGAGCCGATACCTTATAGACCACCAGCGATACCCCAAGCGCGTGATCTATGGCTCGGAAAACCGCCACGACCTGCCTGCATGGAAAGCCGTGCGCGACAATGACCACATCTTCGGCCAGTTCCTGTGGACGGGTATCGACTATCTGGGCGAGAGTGGCTCATGGCCCTCGCGTGGCAGCACTGCCGGCCTGCTCGACCTGGCCGGCCAGCGCAAGCCCATGGGCTGGTATCGCGCCGCCCTGTGGAGCAGCCACCCCACCTGCTACATCGGCACACTGCCCTACGGCCGGCAGCGCGGCAACCGCACCCCGCAAGGCCACAGGGCAGCACCGAACCCCAACCCCTATGCCACCGACTTCTGGAACTATGCCGAAGGGCAGCGTGTGCGCGTGGTGTGCTATACCAATGCTCCTTCGGCCCGACTGCTGCTCAATGGCGAGCCGGTGGGCGGCGAGCCGCAACGCGATGCCGACACCGACATACTCTACTGGGACGTAGACTACCAGCCTGGCACGCTGCGCTGCGAGGCTTCCAATGGTGCCGCCTACGAGCTGAAGACCACCAAGGCTCCCTATGCCCTGCGGCTTACTACCGACTCCGTGGCGCACGTGTTCGTCGAGGTGGTCGACGAGGACGGGCTGCTTGTGAAGCAAGCCGACAACGAGGTGCAGCTCTTCGTGCAGGGGGCACGTCTGCTGGGCATGGAGAACGGCAACATTGCCGACACGCAGCTCAACACACAGCGGGCACAGGGGCGCATGGGGCGCGCACGCTGTCACAACGGACGGCTCGTGGCCTATATAGAGCAGGCTTCACCGGGGCAGGCGATTACCGTTGTGGCAACGGCACCCTATCTGGAAGGCAGCGAACTGAAGTTGCGGTAAATGAGTCGTTATAGTTTATAGCATGACCACATTATTGTTAGTGCGCCACGGACAGAGCGTGGACAACGTAAACCAGATTATGCAAGGGCAGACGCAGGGACGCCTGAGCGACGAGGGCATCAGACAGGCGCAGGAACTGGCTATGCGGCTACAACATGAGCCTATCGATGCTTTTGTCTCCAGCGACCTGCACCGCGCCATCGAAACCTGTACCATACTGGCCAGGCCCCACGGCAAGAGCGTGGAAACCACTGCCTTGCTGCGCGAGCGCGACTGGGGCAGCTTTACCGGTCGCTATATACCCAGCCTGAAGGGCGAACCCTGGAGCGACGACATAGAGAGCCTCGACGACCTCATGGACCGCGCTGCACGCTTCCTGCAGTTCGTAAAAGACCGGTATCCAGGCCAGCGCGTGGTGGCTGTGGGCCACGGCATCATCAACAAGGCAGTACAGGCTGTATACTACCATCGGCAGATGAGACAGATAGAGAAGATGGACAACTGCGAGATCAGGGAGCTGCGACTGTAGACGGGCTGTTAAATTACGTTAGTGGTGAATAAAGAAGACTAAAAGATTTTGGCACGTTAGCCTAAAAGGCTACTTTTGCATCATGATTTTCAGAAAAACTATACTGGCAGCATGCTTGGCCGCTTCGTGCAGCATGACTGCATGGGCGCAGGCGCAAAAACAGCGCGTGGCCATCGATGGCGACACTGGGCGGGGGATTCCGGGAGTGAGCATCACTGCCAAGGACTTTACCATCGTTACAGACTCAATGGGATATTTCACGTTGCCGAAAGATTGCAAGACGCTGGTGTTCTCGCACATCAACTATGTGAGCTATATGGTGAACCTCAACGACCTGGGCGACACCGTGCTGCTCTACAACAACTATCAGCACCTGGATGAAGTCACCGTGTTTGGCACCCCGGGTGAAGACCCATTGAAGAACCTAAAGCAGGGGCTGAAGCTGAACAAGACCGAAGTCGAGCTGCAGAATGCCAACCCCAACGGCAATCTGCTGGGGCTGTTGAAGCATCTGGTGCCTAAGAAGTGGCGCTCTAAGAAGCAGGAACTCAAGGAGAAGGAGAAAAAAGTGCTGAAGGAATATTGAACAGTTGTTTTTTAGTAACCATAAAAGAAAGAGTTGGTTCAGTCAAAACTGAACCAACTCTTTCTTTTTCATGCGTGCTTAGTTTCATTCTATATCGCCAAGCTGTATGAATATGCATTCTGTTTTTCGATTTTCAAGACAAACAGAATTTGTGTTTTAGAACAGCAGAAGACTGCCATGGCCTCACTGGCAACACCTTCGAAGGTCTTAGGCGATGCAATCGAGCCTCCATTGCACCATCGTGGTGGCTCCCTGGTGCTGTCGCTCATGCAGGTTGGCATCTTGTTCAGCCTGTTTCGGGGGGCAAAACAGCCAGAATTGTCACCCAAAACAGGCTGAATTAGAGCGTAAAACAACTTGAATTGCCACCCAAAACAGCCTGCATTGCAACATGGTCTTTTTACTATTCTGCAATCTGTTGGCTATCAGTGGATTACGAAAGATGCTGAGGTTTTGAAATTCCGGACGAAGAAACGCGCGTCTCTGAATTTTTAAATCTCAGCGGTTTTCGGCGTATGCTTATGCAGTACGAATGTGAATAAATATGACGAATTCGAAATTCGTATGTTTAGTAGCCATCAAAAAATAAGTTACTATGCCTGCACCTGCAAACATAGTAACTTATTTTTTTGCATATCACTAAAGCTTACTCAACGATGATGGGCTTGTACTTCGGCACGAGCACCTTCATGATGCACCAGCCGATGAGGTAGGCCACGGCGCAGATGCAGAACACCACCATGTAGGCAGCCGGCTTGCCGTCGAAGCCGAAGAAGGTGAAGGCTTCGCCCTGCCCCTCAGCCCAGGTGAAGAAGTTGCCCGAGCCCTTGTTGATGAGGAACGACCCAACGCCGCCGGCCATGGAGCCGATGCCGGTGATGGTGCCGATGGTAGACTTGGGGAACATGTCGCCGATGGTCGAGAAGAGGTTGGCCGACCAAGCCTGATGGCCGGCACCGAGCAGACCGATGAGGATGGCGGGCCACCAGGCGCTATAGGCACCGAGAGGCTGAGCCAGCAGGCCCAGCAGGGGGAAGAAGGCAAAGATGAGCATGGCACGCATGCGGCCCAGATAGGGGTTCATGCCACGGGTCTCGACGAAATACTTGGGCAGGTAGCCGCCGCCGATGCTGAGGAACGTCACGATGGCATAGAGCGTGAAGATGAGGGCGATGCCCATGCCAGAGTCGCTGGTGTAGCCATACTGGTCGCTGAAATAGGCGGGAGCCCAGAACAGGAAGAACCACCACACACCGTCGGTCATGAACTTGCCCACGATAAACGACCACGTCTGCTTATACTTGAAGCAGTCCCAGAAGGGGATGGTCTTTTCTTCCTTGGCCTCCTGCTTGTTCTGCACCTCGGCTATGTCGGTGTCCTGCTCGATGTAGTTCAGCTCGGCCTGGTTCACGCGCGTGTTCTTGTGGGGCTTCTCATAGAGCCATATCCACAGGCCCATCCACACATAACCTAAGACACCGATGATGATGAATGCCATCTCCCAGCCCCATGCCTTGGCCAGCAGGGGAATGGTGGCGGGGGCGGCCAGTGCGCCTACCGATGCACCGCTGTTGAAGATAGAGGTGGCAAAGGCACGGTCTTTCTTGGGGAAGTATTCGGCGGTGACCTTGATGGCAGCGGGGAAGTTGCCTGCCTCGCCAAGGGCCAGGATCATGCGGCATGAGAGGAAGAGCCACACCGAGACGGTGGCGATGGCCACGGCGGCATCGCTGCCGGCCTGCACCAGGCGCAGGGCCTCGATGGAGTCGTAGCCCTCGATGTTCATGGCCACCCAGCCGCAGCCGGCGTGCATCACAGCACCGGTAGACCACACGAAGATGGCGATGAGGTAGCCCTTCTTCGTGCCCATCCAGTCGATGAACTTTCCGGCGAAGAGGTTGGCGATGGCATAGAAGATGGAGAACCAGCCCGTGATGGTGCCGTAGTCGGCATCGGTCCAGTGGAACTCAGGGGCAATGAAGTCTTTCCAGGTTAGCGACAGGACCTGGCGGTCCATGTAGTTGACGGTGGTTGCCAGAAACAGCAATCCACAGATGACCCAACGGAAGTTAGACATCTTGGTAGTTTGAATTGGTGTCATAGGTTATGTTTTTAGATGTTTTGATTTAGCGCAGCTGGTTCACGGGAATCTCGTCCTTGTCGTTGTAGTACAGGTTTTCGCCTGCCATGCCCCAGATGAAGGTGTAGTAGTAGGTGCCGGCAGCGGCGTGAATGCTCCATTCGGGGCTCATGATGGCCTGCTCGTTGTGCAGCCACACCACGCGGCTCTCCTGCGGCTCTCCC
>CAMJLB010000026.1 GCA_946406555.1 uncultured Prevotellaceae bacterium
TAGGATACAAGATTCTCAATCTTGGCATAAGGGTTCGATTCCCTTACCGACTACCCAAGAAATGGAAATCAGGAAGTTAGAGATAGCTTCCTGATTATTTTTATTTTCATGTTAAGTTGGTCAAATACTATCGTCCAAGCTCCCAAACTCAATGAATTAATGTAAGCTATACTCCTAAACACTGAAACTCAAAAACTTCCCAGTGAATAATACAGGTTTAAGATGCTGCAAAGGGGAGAATAATCAAAAGAAGGCGTTTCCGAAAGAAATTGTAGGCAAAAAGAAACTTTTTTTGTCAAAAAGAAAGTTGTTTCATTATTTATTTGTACTTTTGCACAACAAAGAAGCACAAATAAAATTAATGTAATAATGAACAAAAAAGTTTTTATCCTCATTCTGAACCTTCTCTTCTGCTGTGGCTATACGATAGCCCAGGAAGCCCAGAAGAGCGAATTGCAACAACGCGCCGAGGCCGACGATGCGAAAAAGAACGTAGCCAGTGCCCGTTTCCAGTTTATTCGTGCATTCGAAGACTATGCCAACAAGGGGCAGATGCGTCAGAGCATAGAGTGCGCAGCCCGCGCGGCGGCTCTCTACTACAAAGAGAACTACTACAAAGAGGCCTTCGACCTGCTGAGACGCGCCGACCAGACCATCATAGCCCAAGAGAAGGGTACCAGCCGCCGTTCAGCCCTGCACTACCTAACGAGCAAAGAACGCATGCAGATGTACATGAAACTGCGTAAAAGCGCCAGTGCAAAGGACCAGATCGACATCATGGAGAACCACGCCAAAAACTCTGGCGACGAAAATCTGAAGAACGACCTGCTTTACAATAAGGCCATCTATTACTACACCTTCGGCATGAACGCCCAAGGCAATGCCGTGTTCAAGGAGATGGCCAACAAGCTGACGGCACAGAAGGAATACGGAAAGGTAGACGAGGTGTACAAGACACTGATTGCCAACGGGCGCAAGTCGGGCAGCGCGAACCTTGTGGCACAGTCGTACAGTAGCTACATGGCATGGAAAGACTCGGTGAGTGCCCTGAAGACAGCCGACGAGATTGGCGCCCTGAAGAAGCAGATAGCCGACAACGAGGCCACCATAGCCGACAAGGACAGTTCGCTCTCTACCCGTCAGGCCATCATCATAGGCCTATGCATCCTGGCAGCCGCCCTGGCAGCCGCTCTCATTTTGGGAGCCGTGGTGCTGCTGCGCTATATCTTACTGACGCGCAAGCTGAAGAAGAACCTGAAACTATCCAACGAAAGCAACGCTCTTAAGGCTCAGTTTATCAGCAACATATCGGCTCAGCTCGAGCCCACTCTCAAGAAGTTAGACGGTCGACAGCCAGAGGTACAGGCCATGCTCGACTTCTCGCGCCACATTCAAGAGCTCTCGTCGCTGGAAAACGAGGAGACAAGCAGCAATGAGCTGGAAGAGACACAGGTGGCACCCTTCTGCGAGAACCTGATGGACCAGATCCGAGACAAAGTGAAGAGCAACGTGACGCTCACCGTGAACGCACCGAAGATGAGTGTCAAGTTAAATAAGGAATATGTATCGCACATCCTGCAGCACCTGCTCGACAACGCCGCCGAATACACCCCAGAGGGTGGCCACATCAGGCTGGAGTTCAAAAAACGCGGTGCCCACACCCACCAGTTCATCGTCACAGACAATGGCCAGGGCATACCAGAAGAAAAGCGCGAAGACATGTTCAAGCCGTTCCTCGAGATAAAAGACCTGACCAAGGGCGACGGCCTGGGACTGCCCATCTGCAAGCAAATGGCACTGAAGATGAAGGGCGACCTCGACATAGATCCCGAATTCACCAAGGGAACCCGCTTCGTGCTCGACCTGCACGCCTGATACGGACTCTACCGTACAACAGAAAACGACACAGCAAGAATGAAACGCATCTTTTTTTATCTCACACTCTCGGCCTTAGGCCTTGGCGCCAGCAGCATAAGCGCACAGCAGAAGACAACGGTGAGCCAGATGAACCAGGCCGGGCCGTGGGCAGTAACCACGCCCTTTGCCGCTGACACGGTAGACGCGCAGGGCAACAAGTTCGATGAACTGTCGCTACTGTCGGGCATCAGTCTCAATGGCACTGCTGTAACCAAGGTATGGCAAGGAGGGCTGCTGCCCTCGCTCCCCCATGCCAAAAGCGTTGGCGTACTTAGTTTCTACATCAACAACACCAGCTACCTAAAAGGTAAAATCGAGGTGAAAGGCCCCAAAAAATACAAGCTTTTCATCGACGGTGCCGAGGCTGGCGGCAATCTCGAGCTGGCACCAGAACACCACACCGTGGCGCTAAAATACCTCGCTGAACCCAGCGACACCGACTCTGTGAGCATCACGCTCGACTGTCCCGCTCAGGTGGCCTATACGCTTGATGCCCGCCACCCCTACATGGTTCACGACCTAATGGACGGCCGGCGGGTACGCAGCATCAACCTATCGGCCGACGGCACACTTGCCACGCTGGCCTATCAGACCACCGAACGGGGCGGGCAAAGCAGCTGGAGCTATGAGCTTACCGACCTGAAGACGATGCGTCTGATAGCCAGGCCCCAGCAAAGCGTGAGATGGATGCCTCGCACGTGTGCATATATAGAAGAGGTATGGGAGGGCAAACGACGCATGCTCTATAAGGTAGAACCACGCACGGGACAACGCACACTTTGGGCCAGTGACCTGCCCATGGGCAACTATGCCATCAGTCCTGCAGAAGACTACCTAATCATCACCGCCGAGGAAGAAGGCCCTAAGGAAGATGCCGACGTATTCCAGGTGCTCGAAATGGACGACCGCCAGCCCGGTTGGCGCAAGCGCAGTTACCTGATGCGTTACGACCTGGCTACACGGCTCTGCCAGCGCATCACTTTCGGGTCGAGAGGCCAGAACTTGCTCGACATTTCGCAAGATGGTAAAAAGCTGCTCGTCTCTTCCTCACGATCGCGACTGGAAAAGCGTCCCACAACCGTTACCGACTACCTGCTGATGGATGCCACCACCCTGCATGCCGACACACTTCTCGAGGGAGCAGAGTTTCTGGGAGGCGCCGATATTTCGCCCGACGGAAGCCAACTGCTCTTCATGGGCACCCCCGAAGCCTTCGGCCGCATAGGCTGTCAGTTGCCCGAGAGCATCACGCCCAGCATGACCGAAAACGAGCTCTTCATTTTCGACATCGCCACCAAACGAGTCACTCCCCTTACCAAGGACTTTGACCCGTCCGTAAACAGAACCGACTGGTCGCAAGCCGATGGCATGATATACTTCTCGGCCGAAGACCGCGACTATGTGCGCCTCTATCAGCTGAATCCGAAGACTGGCAGCATAGTGGCTCTGCCCACTGCCGGCGACTATGCCTACCAATACCAGACTGCCGAAAACGCTCCCGTGATGGCCTACCTGAGCTATGAGACCATGGCACCAGCCTCGGCCTATGTGCAGAACGTGAAGAAAAACGAGAAGCCACAGGTGCTCTTCGATGGAAAGACGGCCCTGGGCAATGCCGAGATAGGCACCTGCCAGGACTGGAACTTCAAGAACTCGCGTGGCGACACCGTATACGGACGCCTGTATCTGCCGAAGGATTTCGACGCGCAGAAAAAGTACCCCATGATTGTGTATTACTATGGCGGCTGCTCGCCCGTAAGCCGTTACTTCGAATCGCCCTACGCCCCGCAGTACTGGAACTCGCTGGGCTACGTGGCCTACATCCTGCAACCCAGCGGAGCCACGGGCTTCGGACAGGAGTGGGCCTCGCGCCACGTGAACACTGCCGGACAAGGCCCAGCCGAAGACATCATCGAGGGTACGAAGAAGATTTGTGAAGCCCATCCGTTTATCAATAAAGAGAAAATAGGCTGCATGGGAGCCTCGTATGGCGGCTTCATGACCCAATACCTTCAGACGCAGACCGACATCTTTGCCGCTGCCATCAGCCATGCCGGCATAGCCAACCACACCAGCTACTGGGGCGAAGGCTACTGGGGCTACAATTACAGCGAGGTGAGCATGGCCAACAGCTACCCTTGGAGCCATCGGCAGCTCTACGTAGACCAGAGCCCACTCTTCAATGCCGACAAGATTCACACCCCCCTTCTTCTGCTGCATGGCACTGCCGACACCAACGTGCCCATCATCGAGAGCCTGCAGATGTTCACCGCCTTGAAGCTGCTGGGCCGCGAGGTGGCACTGGTTGAAGTACAGGGCGAGAACCATCACGTGCTCGACTACAACAAAAAAACAAAATGGCTGGCCGCGCAAATGGCATGGATGCAGCGCTGGCTGAAGGACGACCCCACATGGTGGGATGCCCTTTTCCCCAAAAAACATCTATAGCGCAAAGTATGAAACTTAGCAATTCTTTCGTTTTTCTCAACGAAACTTCGTACCTTTGCAGCCTATATTGCAACTTTTTCACCCAACAACTACAAAAATGAAAAGAGACAACACCGTTTTCGAGCTAATCGAGAAAGAGCATCAGCGCCAACTGAAAGGCATTGAGCTGATTGCTTCGGAAAACTTCGTGAGCGACCAAGTGATGCAGGCCATGGGCTCGTATCTTACCAACAAGTATGCCGAAGGCTACCCCGGCAAGCGCTATTATGGCGGTTGCCAGGTGGTCGACGAGGTTGAGCGTCTGGCCATAGAGCGCGTATGCAAATTGTTCGATGCCGAGTATGCCAATGTGCAGCCCCACTCGGGCGCACAGGCCAACGCCGCCGTACTGCTGGCAGTGCTGAAGCCCGGCGACACCTTCATGGGCCTGAACCTCGACCATGGTGGCCACCTCTCTCATGGTTCACACGTCAACACCAGCGGCATTCTCTACAAGCCCGTAGGTTACAACCTGAACAAGGAGACCGGCCGTGTGGACTACGACGAGATGGAGCAGCTGGCTCGCGAGCACAAGCCCAAGCTCATCATAGGCGGTGGTTCGGCCTACAGCCGTGAATGGGACTACAAGCGCATGCGCCAGATTGCCGACGAAGTGGGCGCACTGCTCATGATCGACATGGCACACCCTGCTGGACTGATTGCCGCCGGACTGCTGGAAAACCCCGTGAAATGGGCACACATCGTGACGTCGACCACCCACAAGACCTTGCGCGGCCCACGTGGCGGCATCATTCTCATGGGCAAAGACTTCGAGAATCCCTGGGGACTGAAGACTCCTAAGGGCGAGGTGAAGATGATGTCGGCACTGCTCAACTCGGCCGTGTTCCCCGGACAGCAGGGCGGACCGCTCGAGCACGTCATTGCGGCCAAGGCTGTAGCCTTTGGCGAAGCGCTCCAGCCAGAGTTCAAGGACTGGGCTGTGCAGGTGCAGAAAAATGCCAAGGTCCTGGCCGACGAGCTCATAAAGCGCGGTTTCACCATCGTTTCGGGGGGCACCGACAACCACTCTATGCTCGTCGACCTGCGCTCGAAATATCCTGAACTCACCGGCAAGGTGGCAGAAAACGCACTGGTGGCAGCCGACATCACGGTAAACAAGAACATGGTTCCTTTCGACTCGCGCTCTGCCTTCCAGACCAGCGGCATACGCCTGGGCACTCCTGCCATCACGACGCGTGGAGCAAAGGAAGACCTGATGGTGCAGATTGCAGCCTGGATTGAAGAAGTGCTCAACGATCCCACCAACGAAGAGGTCATCGCATCGGTGCGCCAGCGTGTCAACGAGAAGATGAAGGAATATCCTCTCTTCGCCTACTAAATCAATAAATTCATAAGCTGATAATGGATAAACCACAAAACAAATACCTCTCGGTGAGCTACCAGCTATACACCGTAGAGGAAAACGACAAGAAGAGCTTGATAGAACAGACCGAGCAGGGCAAGCCCTTCCAGTTCATCAGCGGTTTCGGTGTGTCGCTCGATGCCTTCGAGCAGCATGTATTAGACTTGCAACCGGGCGAAAAGTTCGACTTCGTCGTCACCCCAGCCGAAGCCTTCGGCGAATACGACAACGATGGCG
Organism: uncultured Prevotellaceae bacterium; assembly: GCA_946406555.1. GTDB lineage: Bacteria > Bacteroidota > Bacteroidia > Bacteroidales > Bacteroidaceae > Prevotella. The sequence continues at coordinate 6,005 of CAMJLB010000026.1, forward strand.
TGCACAAGGTGAATCGCGAGATATTCTCTATCAACGACCATTTCGACCACGAGAACATCTATCCTGGTGCCGTCATCACGCTGCTCGATTCTGAGGAGCACCGTTTCATGGCTCGTGTGGTAAGCGTCGAGGAAGATGGCGTGACCATCGACACCAACCACCCACTGGCAGGCGAGACGCTGCAGTTCAAGGGTGTGGTGCTAGAGAACCGCGATGCCACCAACGAGGAGATTCAGCACATGCTGAACCACATGAGCGGCGACTGCTGTGGATGCGATGACTGCGAAGGCGGCTGCGACGAGCACCACCACGACCACTCTGGCGGCTGTGGCTGCGGGCACTGCCATCATTGAGCGATGAGCGTTGAACGTTGAGCGTTGAGCGTTGAGCGAAGAAAAAGAACAGATACGATGCATAATACATTTGGAAATCTTTTCACCCTGACCACCTTTGGCGAAAGCCATGGAGCAGGCGTAGGAGGCGTGGTCGACGGGATGCCAGCAGGCATCGCGATCGACCCCGCTTTCATTCAGCAGGAGCTGAACCGCCGTCGGCCAGGGCAGAGCAGCATCACCACAGCAAGACGCGAAGCCGACGAGGTGGAGTTGCTCAGCGGCATCTTCGATGGTCAAAGCACCGGAGCGCCGATAGGCTTCCTGGTGCGCAATCAGAACCAGCACTCGCAAGACTACGACAACCTGCGCACGCTGTTCAGACCTTCGCATGCTGACTTCACCTATTATAATAAATATGGCACCCGAGACCATCGTGGCGGCGGACGCACATCGGCCCGCATCACTATCAGCCGGGTGGTGGGAGGCGCGCTGGCCAAGTTGGCACTGAAGCCACTGGGCATCGGCATCACGGCCTACACTTCGCAGGTAGGCAATATCGTGCTCGACCGCGACTACCACAAATACGACCTTTCGCTCATAGAAAAAAATGCCGTGCGCTGTCCCGACCCGGAAAAAGCCAAGATGATGGAGGCACTCATTGCACAGGTGAAAGCCGAAGGCGACACCATTGGCGGTGTAATCACTTGCGTCATCAGCCATTGCCCCATCGGCATAGGCGAACCCGAATTCAGCAAGCTGCACGCCCAACTGGGAGCTGCCATGCTGAGCATCAATGCCGTAAAAGGATTCGAGTATGGCGAGGGATTCGACGGTGCTTCGCAACGAGGCAGCGAGCAGAACGACCGTTTCTGCAGTGCCGACAACGGGCAAGACGTCTCCATTTCCACCCATACCAACCACAGTGGCGGCATACAAGGTGGCATCTCTAACGGGCAGGACATCTACTTCAGAGTGGCTTTCAAGCCAGTGGCAACACTTTTGCGCCAGCAGGATACGGTCGACACATCGGGGAAGCCCACCACTTTCACTGCGCAAGGCAGGCACGACCCATGTGTGTTGCCAAGAGCCGTCCCCATTGTTGAAGCCATGGCTGCAATGACGATTTTAGACAACTATTTACTTAATAAAGCAGTAAAAATATAAAAAAATGTATGAATAATGCAATAAAATTCGGTGAAATATTTGGTCAAACCAATTTTTTGCATTACCTTTGCACACGCTATTGAGGGTTTGTGAAAATCCTGATAAGCTTTAGTTAAGTCTAGTTTAGTTTTTGTGTTGGTTGAGGGCTGGTGTTTGCCAGCCCTCAAATTTTTTCGTGTTTTTATTTGCCCTTATCGAAAGTATTTCGTATTTTTGCGCCATAAACCACTTAAACTTATTCGTACAATGAAAAAACTACAATCACTCTTTACCTGCATGCTGCTGATGATGGCAAGTGCCACCCTGCATGCCGCGCAGAAACAAGACACGTTCCAAACCAAATCGGGCAAGACTGTCACTATCACTCACATTAAGCATGCCAGCATTCAGATAACCTATGAAGGCAAACAAATATACATTGACCCGGTGACCGATCTTGAACCGCGCACCGACTTCTCTACCTACCCCAAAGCCAGCTACATCATCGTGACCCACGAGCATCCCGACCACTATTCGCAAAGTGCCATCTACCAGCTGCGCACCTCCTCCACCCCCGTCTATCTGAACCAAAGCACCCAGAACTATCTGCATGGCAGCAATGTAGTCATGGCCAATGGCGACAGCCTGCGCATTGGCGACGACATCTGGCTATGGGCAGTACCTGCCTACAACACAACGCCCGGACGCGAGAAATATCACCCCAAAGGGCGCGACAATGGTTACATCCTGCAGCTCGACGGACTGCGCATCTATATTGCTGGCGACACCGAGGACATTCCCGAAATGGCAAACCTGAGAAATATTGACATTGCCTTCCTGCCATGCAACCAACCCTACACCATGACCATCGACCAGCTGACAGCTGCCGCCAAGGTCATCAAGCCCAAAGTGCTCTTCCCCTATCACTACAGCGACACCCGCATCAACATGCTGCTCATGAAAATGGCCGGCAGCGGCATCGACGTAAGAATACGCGACTACAAATAAAATTACTTTCATAAACAAAAAAACCATTATGACAAACCAACAAAACAAAATGAAGCCATACGTGATTGGCTTAGACTTAGGTGGCACCAACTCGGTGTTCGGCATCGTTGACGCGCGTGGCGAAATAAAAGCCACCACAGCCATCAAGACAGGCGGCTTCCAGACAGCCGAAGCCTATGTCGACGCCGCCGTCCAGGCCCTGCTGCCCATCATCGAGCAAGTAGGCGGCATCGACACCATCAAGGCCATGGGAATAGGAGCCCCCAACGCCAATTACTATAAAGGCACCGTAGAGATGGCCCCCAACCTGCCCTGGGCACACGACACCATCGTGCCATTGGCACAGATGTTCAGCGAGCGCCTGAACGACATACCCGTAGCCCTGACCAACGATGCCAACGCTGCCGCTTTGGGCGAGATGGTCTACGGTGTGGCCCGTGGCATGAAGAACTTCATCGTCATCACCCTGGGCACTGGCGTGGGTTCCGGCATTGTCGTCAATGGTCAACTACTCTACGGCAGCGACGGTTTTGCCGGTGAGCTGGGCCACGTGACCATGGTGCGCGGTGACGAAGGCCGCTCTTGCGGCTGCGGGCGCAAAGGCTGTCTGGAAGCCTATTGCTCGGCCACGGGCGTGGCCCGCACGGCCCGCGAACTGCTCGCCACCACCACCCGTCCTTCCATCTTGCGTGAGCTCAAGCCCGAAGACATCACTTCGCTCGATGTGTCGATAGCAGCAGGCAAGGGCGACCAACTGGCAAAGGACATCTACGATTTCACTGGCAAGATGCTGGGCGAGGCATGTGCCGACTTTGCAGCCTTTTCTTCGCCCGAAGCATTCATCTTCTTCGGTGGAATGGTAAAGGCCGGCGAGCTCATCATGAAACCCATTCGCGAAGCTTACGATGCTCACGTCATGCCAATCTTCAGAGGCAAGGCTCAGTTCCTGGTGAGCGGACTCGACGGCGCCTCGGCAGCCGTACTCGGGGCCAGCGCCGTGGGCTGGGAAATACAGTAACGACTCCGTCGGTTGCATTTCTTGTAGAAAAAAAACAGAAATTATTGTAATTATCCTGGTTCTGAAAGTTAAGAAGTTAAGTAGTTATCGGCTTTTCGGTCTAATAAGTTCTTCGCAAGCGAAGCCACCTGAAGTTGAGCTAAGCCGATAGCATAAGTTTTTTCTTGCAGAAAATCTACATATCTGCAACACTTGCTGATTATCAAGCAATTAAGCGGAGCAGATGAGGGGAGCAGATGATTACATCTGCTCCCCATCTGCTCCGCCGACAACACATTGACTATCAAGCAGTTTCGCCACAGAAGCAGATGGAGCAGATGTTTTTTTAAAAAAACACATAATAGCCAGAACGAATCATAGCTATCCTCATCCTACGGATATGGAAAAGTAGTACGTAAAAAAGGACAAGTCACGCCCCTGTACAATATAGGCCATATTGGGTTGCAATCCAGCCTGTATTGCACCCCAAAACAGGCTGAATTGGCTTGCAATCCAGCCTGAATTGACACCCAACTCAGCCAGAATTGCAAGGGAATAGCGGCATAGCCGATGAGCCATACCCCATTATGAGATACTCGACGGACTGCGCGGCGTGGCTGCCGTGTTCGTCCTGATCTATCATCTGTGTGAGACCCATTTCGGCCTTGGTGCCGCCCATCCACTGAACCACGGCTATCTGGCCGTTGACTTCTTCTTCGCCCTCTCCGGCTTTGTCATCGGCTATGCTTACGACCTTTTCGCAAACTTGATGCAATTTGCTGCTAAATATGCGAAAAGCAGACGAGCGCGCATCGCAATTACACAAAAAAGTATGAAAAAATTTGGCTAAACCAATAAAAAAGCGTAACTTTGCACGAAGGCAAAAATTGAACAACCATGAGACAACTGAAAATCACAAAATCGATAACCAATCGAGAGAGCGAATCGCTCGATAAATACTTGCAGGAAATAGGCAAGGAAGAGATGGTTAGCGTAGAAGAAGAAGTAGAATTGGCTCAGCGCATACGCAAAGGCGACCGCAAGGCGCTTGAGCGCCTGACCAAGGCCAATCTCCGTTTTGTGGTATCGGTGGCAAAGCAGTACCAAAACCAAGGCCTCAGCCTTCCCGACCTCATCAACGAGGGCAATCTGGGCCTGCTGAAAGCTGCCGAACGGTTCGATGAGACCAGGGGGTTCAAATTCATCTCGTATGCCGTTTGGTGGATACGCCAAAGCATCCTTCAGGCCATAGCCGAACAAAGCCGCATCGTCAGGCTGCCGCTGAACCAGGTGGGGTCGGTAAACAAGATTAACCGCATGCTGAACCGCTTTGAGCAGGAAAACGAGCGCCGGCCATCGGTAGAGGAAATCTCCGAGCAGGTGGACTTGCCCGAAGACAAAATAGACGAAGCCATCAACGTGAGCGGCCGCCACGTATCGGTAGACGCTCCCTTCTCCGACGGAGAGGACAACTCGCTGCTCGACGTGCTGGTAAACGACAATTCGCCCACCGCCGACAGGCAGCTGGTCATGGAGTCGCTACGGGCCGAAATCAATGCAGCCCTGAAAATGCTGAACGACAGAGAACGCAGCATCGTTGAAGCTTACTTCGGAATCAACCAGCCAGAGCAGACGCTCGACGAGATTGGGGCCAAGCACGGGCTGACACGCGAACGCGTGAGACAGATAAAAGAAAAGGCCATCAGACGCCTGCGCGACAACACGCAAAACAAAATACTGAAATCATATTTAGGTCAATGAAACATCATTTCCACAAATTGCTCGCCGTGGCAACCCTCTTTATCCTCGCCACGCAAGCAGTGCAGGCCAAACGCATACAGATACCCAGAATGTATATGTTTGGCTTTGCCGCATCGTTCAACGACACCATTGTGCACTTTACCGACATTCTTCCGGTCGACACGCCGTGGATTGAGAAAAGCAGCGGTTTCCTGCTCGGCCGACAGCAATATTCCACTCAGCTGCGCAACCACCTCCTTCAGAAAAACATGCCCTATCGCACATGCGTGGTGTTCTACGACAAAAACCGCTCGAAGATAGAGAAGGAATACCTGAAACTGAAACGTCAGTACACCCAGCCGAAAGACGGGCAGAATCACTTCGACGTGCGTTTCATTTCCACCACCGACTTCAGCTTCAAGAGCGTCAGCATGAGCCAAGCAGCAGTAGAAGAGACAAGGGAAACGAGCACCACGGAAGACCCGGCCGGCCAGCAACAAGAGGGTAAAAAGAAAGGAAAGAAGAAGCGTGGAAAATAACTATTTCAGGATAGCCGACCACAACATCTGCATCAGATTCCAAGACACGACGACCAACAACATGGGGCTGTTGCCTTCATTCGATGCCTTCCTGCAAAAGGCAGCACCCGAGGGCCAACTGCTTTTCCGGCTCATTGTCGATGACAGCACCCGCCCGGCCAAGGAGCGGAGCCTGGTACGCAAGTTCGACACCGGCAATGGCGATACGCTCGTCTACCAGCTGCCCGATGGTGGCTATCAGTACATCATCCGCGACATTCACGACCGCGACTGTTGCCTCCTCGTATGCAACAGCGACTTCTCCGAATGCCAATGCGCTCTCAACGGCGACTGGGTGATGCGCTCTTTCGGCCTGAACGATGCCCTCATGCTCGCCTATGCCTTTGCGGGCTCATTCCATCAGACCATGCTCATCCATGCATCGTGCATCCTGTATGGCGACGACAGCCCCTGCGGCTTTCCGTTTATCGCAGCAAGTGGCACAGGAAAGAGCACCCACTCGAGTCTGTGGCTGAAGCACATTGAAGGCGCCCAGTTGCTGAACGACGACAACCCCATCCTACGCTTGGCCGACGATGGCCGTCCCTTCATCTACGGTTCGCCCTGGAGCGGAAAGACGCCCTGCTACCGCAATCGCAGCGCCAGGCTCGGCGCCATCACGCAGATAGCACGTGCACCCCAGAACAGCATAGAGCGACTGGGGCCTGTTCAAGCTTTTGCCACGTTGCTCCCTGCCTGTTCGTCCATGAAATGGGACTCGGTCATCTACAATAATCTCTGCGATGCCATCACGCGCATCATCGAGACCACCCCTATCTACACCTTGCACTGCCTGCCCGACGAAGAGGCTGTGCGCATTTGCCATCAAGCCCTCACCCACCCATGATCATCACCAAGCAGATGCCCAACGAACAGCTGCTGCCTTTCGTCATAGAGCAGCTGGAAGCCGTAGAAGGAAAAACCGTGACCCTACCCTTGCGTGGCAGGAGCATGCGCCCGTTCCTGGAAGATGGGCGCGACAAAGCCCTTCTCATCGCTGCCAAGCAAGTGGCTGTAGGCGATGCCGTATTGGCAGAAATCAGTCCCAGGCATTACGTCCTGCACCGTGTCATCGGCATCGACCACGATAAGGTAACACTCAGAGGCGATGGCAACCTGAGCAATGAGTATTGCAGACTCGCCGACGTGAAAGCCACCGCTTTGGGTTTCTACCGCAAGGGCCGCACCACCCTCGACAGCACCAACGGTCTGAAATGGCGCACCTATTCCTGGCTTTGGATGCGGCTGTTCCCCTTGCGCCGTTACCTGCTTTTTGCGTTGCACCCGCATATCCCCGCAAGATTCAAACCACATAAACAGCAACAGTAATATGAAGACGAAGAAAGGATTCCGCCTGCGCACAGTGTGCGGCGAGAACATCATTGTGGCCGAAGGCATCGAGAACATCGACTTCAGCCGTATCATAAGCATGAACGAGAGTTCTGCCTTCCTGTGGAAGAAAGTAGAAAATGGTCAGGACTTCACCGAGGAAGACCTGACGCAATATCTCACCGACGAGTATGAGGTAGACGAGGCCACAGCCCGGAAGGACATAAATGCCCTCACAGCCAACTGGCTAAAAGCCGGCATCATTGAACCATAGGCCCTAATGCGAGCCTATGTAGAGGCAAATCATGCCAAGCAGAACCAGGGCCAGGTCGAAAGTCTTGGCCTTTAGGTTCTTCTCGTGGAAGAACATGGCTCCGAACAAGAAGCTCACAACCACCGAGCCACGCCGAATCATCGACACGATGCTAATCATTGCCGACGGCAACGACAGCGAATAGAAATACATAAAGTCGGCAGTGCTCAGGAAGATGCTCACGCCAATGATGGCCCAGTCCCAGTGAAACGGCGTGTTCTGCTTACGTTTAGGCCACCACAGCAGCAAGAGCATGCCCAGCATCATGAAACATTGGTAGATGTTATACCACGACTGCACCAGCATGCGGTCGAGTCCTACCCCACCCTCACCGATAGGTGCCATGAGATATTTGTCGTAGAGCCCGCTCACAGCTCCCAACGCAGCCGCTCCCACAATCATGTATATCCAGTGGTCGTGCTTAAAATCGATGCCTTCTTTCTTACTGCTCCTGCTCAGCAGCAGAAAGGAGGCCACGGCCAAGAGCACACCCAGCCACTGCCAGGCATTGAGCCGCTCGCCAAACACCAACAAGGCACCCACCAACACCATTACCGGGCGCGTGGCATTGATAGGCCCCACGATGGTCAGCGGCAAGTGCTTCATGCCGAAATAGCCAAGCACCCACGACGAAAGCACGATGAGAGCCTTTAGCACCACATATTTATGAACCTCCCAGCCCCCCGATGCCACATGAAAGATACTGCCATCGAGCCAAGTGGTCTGGGCACTGAGCACGATAAACGGCAGAAAGATGAGCGAAGAGAACAAGGTGTTAAGAAACAATATCGGAATAACAGCGTTATCCTTCAGCGCCTTTTTCTTCAGCGAGTCGTACACGCCTAAGAAAGCGGCCGACAAAAAAGCTAACAGTAACCACATTTTATCAAAAGAATCGTCATACCAATCATTCGTATTCTATATTCTCCAAGAAGAGCGCATTTCCCGGCATCGACTCGCCTGCCTCGGTCCGCCGCTTGCCCTCCACGACTTTTCTAAACTCGTCGATAGTCATCCGCCGGCGACCCACGTCGACGAGTGTTCCCACCACGGCACGTACCATGTTGCGCAGGAAGCGGTTGGCCGTAATTTCGAAGTACCATGTGTGGGCACTGGTCTGATGCCATTCGGCAGTTGTCACCTTGCACAGCGTGGTCTTCACGTCGGCATGGCTTTTACAGAAGGCACCAAAGTCGTCATACTCCAGCAGGAGGGCCGCCGCCTGGTTCATCAGTTCAAAGTCTACCGCATAGGGCAACTGGTAGGAATAATGCCTATGGAAAGGCGACTTGCATGTATGCACATAGTAATGATATGTGCGCGAAGTGGCCGAGAAGCGTGCATGCAAGCTATCTGGCACCTGCTCTATGCGCTTGATGGCAATATCGCAAGGCAGCAGTTTGTTCAGCTTATAGGCCAGCTGTGCAGGCACCATGGGCAGTTCGCCATCATGATCGAAGTGGGCCACCATCAAACGGGCATGCACCCCCGCGTCGGTACGTCCTGCCCCGGTGACGGCTATCTGCGACCGCAGTAAGAGCGAAAGCCCACGTTGCAGTTCACCCTGCACCGACTGTCCGTTGGGCTGCACCTGCCATCCATGGTAGCGAGTACCATCGTAGCTCAAGTAGATGAAGAATCGCATGTTATCGGTAAACGCTCAGCTGAAGAGCGTGTCAATCTCCTTGATCTCGTCTTCATCAAACCAGTCGCTCAGCTTCTGTTGTGCCCGCTCTTTCACGGCAGGGTCAATGTCGGTCCACACCGTCTTGAGCACATAGATGAGCACTCCCAGGTCGTCGCCCAGGCCCACGATGGGTATGGCGTCGGGCACTACATCAAGTGGACTGATAAGATAGCCCAGTGCGCCAATGATAATGGCCTTGTCCTTCACACTGATCTTATCGCTCTGCAACGTATAGAACAAGATGAGCGCGGCATACACCAGCTTGGCACCGGCACGCTTGGCCACTCTCGAAATCTTTTCCACAAAATCGTTTTGCGAGAACTTGTTGGCATAACTCATGAAATCGGGTAGTTCCATAATCGTATCTCTGTTTTTATATTTTCTGTAAAATTGTTTATCGCTGTATTGCTATTTTAGCCTGACGATGCGAATGCCCGTATGGGAAGGGTGTTTTTGCAAATACTGGCGCAGCGTCATGGGCTCCTCCACTACTTTTTTATGCAGTTGCGAGGCGTTCAGCAGGTGAAGCCCGTCTTTGCGCCACACCGCAAAGCCAAGGTGCGCTATGTCGAGTCCCGGCTTCGAGCATGTTATGGCTATAATGTCGCCCTCCTTCACCGCCCGGCGCATGGCGTCGCTATTATCCACCTTGTCTTTTGGTATATATCGATAGGTGCGCCCCGTGAGCGTCTTTTCGGTGGCTGCAATCTTCTTTACGAGTACAGGGTTGTCCTTCAGGGCCTTGTAGCTGCCGGGATGCAGGCTCATAAAATCAATCTTCAGTTTCTGAACAGCCGTAAAGGGCGGATTGGGAGCTTGTACCTCCTCTACCAGCCCCATGGCCTTCTTGTCATCTATCCAGTCGCTAAAATAGTGCAGCCGGCTCTCGTAGCCATCGAGTTTTCCGTGGCGATACCTCAGGCGCTGCAACATTCTGGCATAATCGGAGAAACTCTTCATTCCTTTCTCTGCACAGAGCTTCAATGCCACCACGGTCTCCACCAGTGTGGTACAGTCCAGCTGGCGAGTGTTCACCACCAGTCGTTCATGGCTGTTTACTTCCAAGGTATGGGCCACGTAGGGCACATTCAGAAACTTTCTGGCAAAGTCGAGCGTCGAGCCATTCCCGCTCTGCAGCAGTCGCGTTATCATCACGCTGTCGGCAGGCTCGCTGGTAACAGGCTGTGCCTGTGCCACGCCTGCTGTTCCGGCCAGTAGCAGGACCAGCATTATACGAGATAGTAACTTTTTCATTTTTTCTTTCTGTATCTTTTTTTAAGACCAAAGTTATAACCTAGATACATGCTCACGTTGCCATAGATGTTGTTGGCCGAGAAGCGCGACTCCCTATAGGTATTCGAGTGCACGATGGTGCTGATGCCGGCATACCAGCGGGTATTGTTGAACACGACAGCAAACCTCCCCACTAAGTTCAAGTTTATATTATAGAAGGAGAAGTCGGTGAAGCGAGGGTCTATCACCGTGTTCGAAGCATCGCCCGAGCTATACTTATAGCCCACCCCCACCTGTCCACTGGCACAGAAGAGCCAGTTGCGAGCAAACACCCAGTTATAGGCATAGCCTCCCGTCAGGTCGATGTCGTGGTAGTGCAACGACGAAATCATCAGGGCCGAATCGATGCGCGCCTCTTCTGGCGGCAGGTATCTGCCCAGTATATCTTGCATTCGCTCATAATCGAACTCCAATGTGTTGTTGGCATAAGAGATGCCAGCCAACCACGACCCGCAGCTTATTTTCTGGCAAGTGCTTTGCGCAAAGGCTGCCGGATAGGAGAATCTCCGGTCGTTGAAGATATAATACAGGTTCACGCCTGTGATTCCAGCTTTTACACCATCAAACATAAGCCCTTCAAGGGGTTCGGTGTCAATGCCTTCGCCCAGCGACACATCATGCAGTTTGTAGTCTACACCCGTGCGCCTATAGAAAGCGTCGATGCCAAAACGGGAAGTATAGAGGTTCAGTTCCATTTCAGTCTTTTTCTTCGAGAAATCCGAATGGGTAAGAGAGAAGGTGTAGCCTCCAAACACCCATCTCCAGCCGAAATAGGGTCCCACCTTCAAGGTTCCGTCGGGCACAAAGGTTACCCTCTGCACCGAAGGCTCGGCGCTGCGCAGCGTATATCGGTCGTATGAATAGGTAGATTGCGCCATGACGGTAAAGATGTAGTGTTGTGGTTCTATATAGTTTTCGTCTTGCCGATCGAAGCTGTCGATGAAGCGCTTTATGAAGTTCGGTTTCTTCTCGGTCTTTGGCACAGTGTCGGCCGATTCGTTGTCATCGGCATACAGAGGCTGTACCATCATCATCAAAGCAACAATCACTATCGATGTTATTTTCATTTTATATTTTCAGAATTTACCCAGAATACGGTCGAGCACCCAGTTCACCGGGGTTGCCGATACGCTGGTACACGTACAGACTCCCCTTCCTTGCAGATGCTCAATGACTCGTTTGATAAGAGGATACTGCACATACGACGGATTGGGTACTTCTATTTTCTCCGTTCCTTCGCTTGTATGCAAATCAATGGGTGCATAGTCGAACACCGAGAAGCGTAGCGAGCCTCTGTCCCCAATGAGCTGTATGCTGTCTTCGCGTGCCGACTCATGAGCCACGAAACACCATGAGCCGGAACCAGGCAACCCGTTTTCGAAGCTGAAGATGGCGCTCACCGAATCTTCTGCCGTGTAGAGTTTTCCCCGGTTGGCACAGATGCCACGGGCATCGGTAATCACCCCGAACATATCCTGAAGCAGGTCGAGTTGATGCGGTGCCAGGTCGTAGAAATAGCCACCGCCAGCAATGTCGGGTTGCAATCGCCACGGCAGGTTTTCAGGGTGCGAATAGTCTAACCTACGCGGCGGAACGGCAAAACGCACCTGCACATTGATCACCTTGCCGATGATACCCTGCTCGACAATCTCTTTCACCCGCTGGAAATAGGGCAAGTACCTACGGTAGTAGGCCACGAAGCAGGGTATGCCCGTCTGCTCGCTGATGCGGTTGATGCGGGCGCAGTCGTCGTAGCTGGCAGCCAGCGGCTTTTCTACATATACGGGCTTTCCGGCCCTCATGGCCATAATGGCAAATATGGCGTGGCTCGATGGCGGCGTAGCTACATATACGGCATTCACCTCAGGATCGTCTATCAGCTCCTGGGCGTCTGTATACCATCGGGCTATACCATGTCGCTCGGCGTATGAGTGGGCTTTTTGCTCGTGACGGCTCATCACGGCCACCACACTCGACCCTTCCACCGCGCTGAAGGCAGGACCGCTTTTCTTCTCTGCAACCTCGCCACAGCCAATGAAACCCCATTTCAGAATCTTCATACTCCTTATTATTTTGGTTGCAAAGTTAATCAAAAAGTTCTTAACTGCCGACCTCTGTTTGTAAATCTTTTCTACTTTTACATATTTTTTGATGTCGCTCCAACTTGCCAAAAAGCAATCTTTTTAAAGCGAAATACAATATTTTGCAAAAATAATTGTTGTTTTACAAACTATTTGCTACCTTTGCAGCGCAAAACAGAAACAAACAAGCCAACATTATGAATAAAATTGTAAGGAAAGAGCAATTCTCCGAGAAAGTATTCCTTTTCGAGATTGAGGCTCCGCTCATTGCCAACAGCCGCAAGGCGGGCAATTTCGTGATTGTACGTGTAGGCCAGAAGGGCGAGCGCATGCCACTCACCATCGCCGGCGCTGACAAGGAAAAGGGCACCATCACCATCGTGGTGCAGCAGGTGGGACTTTCGTCTAAGAAGCTCTGCATGCTTCAGGAAGGCGACTACGTGACCGACGTGGTGGGGCCATTGGGCAATCCCACCCACATCGAGAATTTTGGCACCGTGGTCTGTGCTGGCGGCGGCCTTGGCGTGGCCCCCATGCTTCCCATCATTCAGGCTCTGAAGGCTGCCGGCAACCGTGTGCTCAGTGTCATGGCGGGACGTTCTAAGGATCTCATTATATTAGAAGATAAGGTACGCGAGAGCAGCGACGAGGTCATTATCATGACCGACGACGGCTCTTACGGCGAGAAGGGAGTTGTCACCGTGGGCATAGAGAAATTCATCGAGCAGGAGCACGTCGACAAGGTGTTTGCCATTGGCCCTCCCATCATGATGAAGTTTTCGAACCTCACGGCCCAGAAACACGGCATCCCATGCGAGGTGTCGCTCAATACCATTATGGTCGATGGCACAGGCATGTGCGGTGCCTGCCGGCTCACCATAGGCGGCAAGACGAAGTTCGTGTGCATCGACGGCCCGGAATTCGACGGAGCACTGGTCGACTGGGACGAGATGTTTAAGCGAATGGGCACCTTTAAGCGTCAGGAACAGGAAGAGCTTGAGCACTTCGAAGAGCATTTGGCCTCGACCACCATTGGCAGTGATTCCTGTGCCGGCAAAGCCACCGACATCGTAATGGATGCCGACCCCACCAACGACACCATCGAAATTCTTACCGACCGCAACGCCGAATGGCGCAAGGCACTGCAGAAGAGCATGAAGCCCAAGGAGCGCACCCAGATAGCACGCGTTGTGATGCCCGAGCTCGACCCCGTCTACCGTGCCACCACCCGCACAGAGGAGGTGAACACCGGCCTTACCAAAGAGATGGCCATGACCGAGGCCAAGCGCTGCCTGGACTGCGCCAAGCCCACGTGTGTGGAAGGCTGTCCTGTCAATATCAACATCCCGTCGTTCATCAAGAACATAGAGCGCGGCCAATTCCTCGCTGCCGCCAAGGTGCTGAAGAACACGTCGGCCCTGCCCGCCGTCTGCGGTCGTGTATGTCCGCAAGAAAAGCAATGCGAGAGCAAGTGCATACACCTGAAAATGAACGAACCTGCCGTGGCCATAGGCTATCTTGAGCGTTTCGCCGCCGACTACGAACGCGAGAGCGGCAACATCTCGCTGCCCGACATTGCCCCCTCGAATGGCATCAAGATTGCCGTCGTGGGCAGTGGCCCTGCCGGACTAAGCTTCGCTGGCGATATGGTGAAGAAAGGCTACGACGTATACGTGTTTGAAGCACTTCATGAAATAGGCGGCGTACTGAAATATGGCATACCCGAGTTCCGTCTGCCGAACAAGATTGTCGACGTGGAGATTGAGAACCTGGCAAAGATGGGCGTACACTTCCAAACCGATGTCATCGTGGGAAAGACTATCTCGGTGGAGCAGCTTGAAGAGCAGGGGTTCAGGGGCATCTTCGTAGGCAGCGGTGCCGGTCTGCCCAACTTCATGAATATACCTGGCGAGAACCTCATCAACATCATGTCGAGCAATGAGTACCTCACTCGCGTAAATTTGATGGATGCAGCCAATCCCACCACCGACACGCCACTCAACCCTGCCAAGAGCGTGCTTGTCGTGGGCGGTGGCAATACGGCTATGGACTCGTGCCGCACTGCAAAACGCCTGGGTGCCGACGTGACGCTGGTCTATCGGCGTTCAGAGGTAGAGATGCCTGCACGTCTGGAAGAGGTGAAACACGCCAAAGAAGAAGGAATCCATTTCCTCACATTACACAACCCCATCGAGTATATCGCCGACGAGCAGGGGGCTGTTAAGCAGGCTGTGCTGCAAGTGATGGAGCTGGGCGAACCCGATGCCAGCGGCCGTCGCAGCCCTGTGCCCGTAGAGGGCAAGACGGTCACACTCGACGTAGACCAGGTCATCGTAGCCGTGGGCGTAAGTCCCAACCCGTTGGTACCCAAGAGCATCAAGGGGCTGGAGCTTGGACGCAAGAACACCATCGTGGTCAACGAGGGCATGCAGAGTTCGAGGCCCGAGATTTTTGCTGGCGGCGACATTGTACGTGGCGGTGCCACGGTCATTCTGGCCATGGGCGACGGCAGAAGGGCGGCAGCACAAATGCACGAGCATATAAGTGCTTCCTGACGACATGTAGTATCTGACGAAAAACGGGTATTCAATGAGCCACAAGCGGTTTCCGCTTGTGGCTCATTGAATAATGTCGGATGTCAAATGAATAATACAGAATCGTTGCCGTTACGATTTACTTTCCACCCTTCAGCAACTTATAGTATTCGACCGCTCCAAGCAGGAAGCAGCCAGTGCCATAGTCTTCGAAGTCGGGCACCTTGTCGTAGCTGAGCGGCTGTCCGGCCGAGGGATCCTTGCCAGTACCCTGCATCCAGCCGAGGAAGCCATCGGGGTGAACGGCATCGCGCGCCATGGCAGTCCAGGCACGGTCGCAGGCAGGCCGGTAGTCCTTGGCCTTGAGCAGTCCCTGCTGTATGCCCCATGCCATGCCATAAAGGAAGAGGGCAGTGCCCGAGGTTTCTTTCATGGCATAGTTGGTAGAGACGAGGCTGGGGTTCCAGAAACCATCCTCGCGCTGACACTTCAGCAGGCCCTGGCTCATGAGCAGGAAATCTTTCTTCAGTTCCTTATACTCTTTCGACTTCTTTGGCAGCAAGTTCATGCATCGCACCAAGGCAGCATATACCCAGCCATTGCCACGGCTCCAGTAGCAGTCTTTACCGTCGGGTTCCTTGTATGGCGGCACATAGTCGGCATCGCGCCACCAAAGACCGTCCTTCACGTTGAAGAGTCCCCCGCCACACTCGTTACGGCTCCAGCGGTACATGGCCATGCCATGATCGCGGTAACGGGTGTCGCCCGTGAGCTGATAAACCTGCATGTAGAGCGGCATGGCCATCTGTATGGCATCGATCCATGTCCACCAGCCATAGAGAGAAGCCTCTTGTGTCTTTGCCTTGGGAGTGGTGGTCTGCTTCTTGGTGTTGGGGGTCTGCATCTGATGGTCCAGGTTGGCAATGACGTTTTTCAGCAGTTCGGCATAGGGCTTGTTGGCAAAAGGCAGCAGTTCCACGTATGTCTGCCCACAGCACTGGTCGTCGGCATCGCAGGTGTTGATGCCATTGCGGGGTGTCCACTGGTGGAAGTTGGCCCATGTCATGGAGTAGTCGATATAGCGCTGGTCGCGGTCTATCTCGTTCAGGGCCATAAGGCCTTCGTAATAGACGGCCCGAGTCCAAAGGCTCGACGGGCGGATTTTCTTCACATTGGTAGGCACGGTGGGGTCGGCATACTTGGCCATAAAATAGTTGTTGGCCTTTCGGGCCACGTTCATTACTTCATCGGCCGTGGTCTGGGCAACCATGCTCATAGAGAAGGCAGCCATGCAGAAGAGGGATAATAGTTTTTTCATGTTCTGTGTGGTTTTATTTGATGATTACTTTTTTTACTTGATTACCCTGACGGCGCACGACGATGCCTCGCCGACGGCCATCGAGGCGCTGCCCGGCAAGGTTGAAATACTGTACTGTGCCCTTCTGGGCTGCCTCACGGCTCACGTCAGGCGAGTCGATACCAGTAGCAACGGCCTCGAGGAATCGGGCTATGGCCTGCTGCAGCAACACATTGCATGCTTCGACTTCGTCTACGGCCTCTGTGCTCCGATAGCTGATCATATCTTGTGCCGCCTTCACCGCCGTTTGCAGGTCCTGCAGTGAGGCAAGCGGTGCCCCTGGATTGGCGGCCATGACCCTAAAGGCATCGGCAGCGGTGGCAGCCAGCTCGGCATAGGCTTGATCGGCGGCGATGGCAGCGGCAGGAGTAGTGCTCACACGTTTCTGTCGCGAAGTGGTAAGCACCGACTGGAACCTCACTGTGTCGGCTGCGACCTCGCTGGCAGGCAAATAGTAAAGCAGTGACCCAGAGTAGTCCAACAAATACCAGTCGGCCTCGACGGCCATGGCCACGGTCGAAGCCAGCAGTTTCCCGGCGAAGAGAGAAGCGAGCGTGTCGGTGGCGATGGCCACCTGGTCGGCCTCAATCGTATTAAGGGTGTCGCAGCTGGTGAGGAAGACCACGGGTGTCATGGGGTCTACCTGCAGAGCGTGCTGATGGGCGACAGTAGAGTTTGAGGCAGAGGCGGGTGCCTTCAGCATCATGCCATAGGGCGCCTTGGCGGCAAAGGGAACGAGGGTGGGCACCCACTTGCCCGGCACGGCATCGTCGACCACGAGCCTGGCACGGGTGGCCACGAAGGGGGCCGAGGGTTTGAAGTCGGCCTTGGTGTGTATGGCCAGTTGCGGGCAGACGCCATCAATCACTACATTTGCTACACCTTGCAGTGCCTCGGCCTGTGCGGCAGTGGCATAGAACAAGGCATTGGGATTGGCTGCCTGCAACTGCCGGGCTACCACCTGGCGCAGCTCACTGATGTCGAACGAGCACACGTAGGAATTGGAAGCCGTCTGCTGGAAGAGCGTGGCATCCCATAAGCCCTTCATTACGGCATGGCGCCCATCGCAGGTTGCCGCAAAGTCTGGTTCGCTCACGGTGAAGTAGGCCATGGTATCGGTGGTGCCCATGGCTATCTCGTCGACGGTCGAGGTTTCGGCTTCTGGCATGAGGTAGGCACGGTAGAGGGTGCCGGGCTTCAGGTTGCCGAAAGAGAAAAGCAGGCTGCACGTCTCGTCCTCACGGAACAGCTGCGACATGGCCAGGCGGTTGATGGCAGTCCACGTCTGCTGCTCTGGGTTGTAGCTTTCCAGTACGCACTTCACCGATGGGTAGCAATACGTGCCTTCGGGGCCATTGGTAAGACTGATGTTGATTCGTGCCACGGTGTTATTAACCATCTTGAAGGTCATGCCGTCCTGAACGACGGTCTGGGTGCCAGCATCTACGTCGATGCTGTTCAATACCAGGTCAGAGCGCGTAGGCACAATGTTCACCCTACAGGAATCGAGTATATTGCGGGCCGCATCGCAAAGGAAGATGTATTTTGTGCGCTGATTGCTGGGTGTCACCGTGAAGTCAACGGCTGTCTGCTGACCGGTGGCAGCGACCGTGGCACCGTTCTTGGCCACATAGGCATTGGGCAGCTTGGCCGAGGTGTTGGTATAGAGGAAAAATCCTTCGTAATCGAGCGTGCCATGGTTGGCCACCAGGGCCGACACGTCGTTGGGGGCACGATGATAGAGGGTGGCCACAGATAGCTCGCCATGCAGGTTCTGCTTTTGCGGGGTGATGTCGCAAACGAGGTCTTGATAGGTATTGAAGCCGTTCATGCCCGTCTCATCGTCTACGGTATACCAGCCGTCACCCTGTCCGCCCCACCCGAAATTGAAGTGAAAGAGTCCCGTAGCGGCCTGATAGCCGTCGAGCACTACCGAGTGGCCTCCATTGGAAGGGTGAACGCCTGAATAGAGCATGGGGCGCCGTGTCTTCAGGTTATTGTAGATGCGCTCTTCCCATGCCTGCTGGCTATAGCCCGACTTGTCGATATGGGTGCTGTTGAGGAAGAACTGCCCGCGCATGGCATCGGCCATCTTATAGTTATGTCCGCTGGTGCTGTAGCCATCGCCTTCGCCGTAGGTGAGCCATGCCGACGTGCCCAAAGCATACATCAGCGTGGCCACGGCATTGTTCTGCGCGGCGGTGCCGCTGCCGCTCAGCTTCATCTTATCCCATTCCACGGGGGTGCCTGCGGGGAGCGATACCGTGACGGGGGTGCCATAGCCATAGGTGGGCGTGGCATAGGCCAGGGTGTCGGGATTGTCTTTATGGAAGTAATAGGTGACCTGCGAGCCAGCGGTGGCCACACAGCCTGTCATCACGTGCCGCCCGTTCTTCATGGGTGCCAGGCCGTTGTAGGGTGCCTCCTGGTGCCAATGGGTCTGAACGAGCGCCGGCACATCGTGCCAATCGGCCTTATAGGCTGCCACCGCACGGGCCAGACGCTGTACTGGCGAGCGGCGCGGTGTGACTATCTGCCTGGCCTGGACTTCTTCCAGACGGTTTGCCCAGCCATCGAGCAGGGATCTCAGGGGAGGCGGGAGCAGACTCTCGATGTAGTCGCCCTGCTCTGTATAGCCGATGATGGGCGTGGTGGCATCGTCGCCCGACACGATGACATAGCCAAGTCCAGTCCCACGCGAGAACACATAAAAGGGCGACAGGGGCACGTCGTCGGTCGAGGCATCGCTGATGCCGATGAACTGCTGTGCCAGCAATCGTGCCTGCGATCTGCTGATGGGGGCTGCCTGCAACATGACAGTAGTACCCAGCAGCAGCGAAGCGATTGTAAACTTGATTTTCATTTTAAGTAGTAGTTGTTTTGATTTTTGATGCAAAAATAACAATAAATGCTGAATTAAACAAGAATTTAAATTTATTTTGCTACCTTTGCATGTGAATTATGACAAATGAATTTCAGATAAGGGTAAGTCCGGCAGTGGCTTGCCAACAAGACGAGCTGAGGCGCTACCTGGCCGAAGCCTATGCACTGGAACCAAAGAGCATCTTTGGCGTGCGCATATTGAAGCGAAGCATCGATGCCCGCCAGCGCAACATCATGGTAAACCTGAAGGTAAGGGTATATGTAGACGAACAGCCACAAGACGACGCCTTCGTACCTACCACATACCACGATGTGAGCAACCGCCCACAGGTGGTGGTCGTAGGGGCAGGCCCAGGCGGGCTGTTTGCAGCACTCAGGTTGATAGAGCTGGGACTGAAACCCATCGTGCTGGAGCGCGGCAAGGATGTGCACGAACGAAAGAAAGACCTTGCCGCCATTGGGCGCACACAGCAGGTAGACGGTGAGAGCAATTATTGCTTCGGCGAAGGTGGGGCTGGTGCCTACTCTGACGGGAAGCTCTATACCCGCAGCAAAAAAAGGGGTAACATAGAGAAGATTCTGAATGTGTTCTGCCAACATGGGGCTTCGACCGACATCTTGGCCGATGCCCACCCCCACATTGGCACCGACCGGCTGCCCAAGGTCATAGAAAACATGCGCAACACCATTCTCGAAAGAGGGGGCGAAGTGCACTTCCAGACCAGGATGGAGCAACTGCTGCTGCACCATCACACCGTGGTGGGGTGCGTGGCTGGCGGGAAAGAGTATCGCGGCCCCGTGATCCTGGCTACTGGACATTCTGCCCGCGACGTATATCGCTACCTGGCCGCCGCCGACATTGCCATCGAAGCCAAGGGGCTGGCTGTGGGCGTAAGACTGGAACACCCCTCTATGCTGATAGACCAGATACAGTATCACCGTCGCGATGGCCGCGGCCAATGGCTGCCCGCTGCCGAATATTCGTTTGTCACGCAGGTAGAAGGCAGGGGAGTATACAGCTTCTGCATGTGCCCCGGCGGCTTCGTGATACCTGCCGCCACCGGGCCAGAGCAAATCGTAGTGAACGGCATGAGTCCTGCCAACCGGGGAACCAAATGGAGCAACAGCGGCATGGTGGTGGAACTGAGGCCGGAAGACGTGGCGGGCGACGATGCACTGAAGATGTTGCGCTACCAGGAACAGCTGGAACGCGACTGCTGGCAGCAGGGCAACAGGCGACAGACGGCACCGGCACAACGCATGGCCGACTTCGTGAACGGCCGGCTCAGTGCCGACCTGCCACAAACTTCCTATGCTCCTGGCGTCATTGCCTCACCACTGCACTTCTGGCTTCCCAAACCTATATCGAGCCGACTGCAACAGGGATTCCGCATCTTTGGCCGACAGGCTCATGGCTTCCTCACCAACGAGGCCGTGATGATAGCCGTAGAGACACGCACCAGCAGTCCGGTACGCATTGTGCGCGACCCGGAAAGTCTGCAGCATATCGGTGTGAAAGGCCTGTTCCCCTGTGGCGAAGGAGCCGGCTATGCGGGAGGCATCGTGTCGGCTGGCATCGATGGCGAGCGGTGCGCAGAGATGTGTGCCAAGTATATGAATACGGAATGCTAAGTGACACGCGAGAGAGCATATTTACAAAACAATGAGCGAAAAGAAAATAAATGCCGACAATTTCGAAGTCGACAACAAGAAAGAGGCTTCGTACAGAAGACTGGTGAACCCGGAGGTGATGGACGAGCTGAAGGACAAGATTCTTCAGCAACTGGTGGTACACAAGCGATACCGCGACCGCAGCTACACGGCACGGCAGCTGGCCGAAGACCTCAACACCAACACACGCTACATCTCGGCCGCAATCAGGGTGCAGTTCCACACCAACTATACGGCCCTCGTCAACAAGATGCGCGTAGAAGAGGCCATGTCGAAACTCGCCGACAGCCGATATGCCGACCTGAGCGTCGAGGAGATTGGCGAGCTGGCCGGCTTTGCCCACCGCCAGTCGTTCCATACAGCCTTCATGCGCTTCGCCGGAACGACGCCAAAGGCCTACCGCACGCAATTCGACCTGGACGCTGGACAAAGCAAAAAAAGCAACAAGAAAAAACAACAATAACCATCATGACAGAAAACCATTTCAGATATGCCGATGAGCGCTTTGCCGACATACAGATGCTGCGCTACCGGCTCGACGGTTTCGAAAACCTCACCCTCCAGCAAAAGAAGCTGGTCTATTATCTTTCGGAGGCGGCCCTCTATGGCCGCGACATCACCTTCAGCCAGTTTGGCGAATACAACCTGACCATACGCGAGGTGCTCGAGGCCATCTACACCGATGCCACCATCGACCACGACACCGACAATTTCCGTGCGCTCGAAGAGTACCTGAAGCGGGTGTGGTTCTCGAGTGGCATATACCACCACTATGGCAACCAGAAATTCAAGCCTGACTTCAGCGAAGAATATCTGCTGCTGTGCATGCGCCACGTATGCCACAACGCTATCGGGGGAATGGCCGACCAGCTGTTCCAACAGCTGAGACCCGTCATCTTCGACCCAGAGGTCATGCCCAAGAAGGTAAACAAGGCCGACGGCGAAGACCTGGTGAAGACTTCGGCCTGCGACTTCTATCAAGATGTGACCCAAGAGGAGGCCGAACAGTTCTATGCCCAGATGAAAGCACGCCATGCCGACGACCCCGAGCCGCCCTCGTTTGGGCTGAACTCTACGCTTTGCAAGGAAAACGAATCCATTGGCGAAATGGTGTGGAATGCCGAGAGCTGCTATGGAAGGGCCATCAAACGTATACAGCAACAGTTGCGCAAGGCCGCCGAGGTGACTGAGAACGACGAGCAGCGCAGGGTCATCGAGACACTCATCGACTACTATGAGACAGGCGACCTGCACACCTTCAACGACTACTGCAAGCTATGGGTGAAATGCCTCGACACGAAGGTAGACTTCATCAACGGCTTCATCGAGGTATACGACGACCCCCTCGGGCTGAAAGGCACCTGGGAAGGGCTGGTGGAGTATGTCGACGACGAGGCCACCCGCCGCACCAGCCTCATCAGCAGCAACGCCCAGTGGTTTGAAGACCACTCGCCCGTAGACCCGCGCTTCAAGAAGAAAGAGGTGAAGGGTGTTTCGGCCAAGGTCATCTGCGCTGCCATGCTCGGCGGCGGCGAATATCCCTCGACCGCCATCGGCATCAACCTGCCCAATGCCGACTGGATCAGGGCCGAATATGGCTCAAAGAGCATCACCATAAAGAACATTACCGACGCTTACGACAAGGCTGCCCGGGGCAGCGGCTTCCGCGAGGAGTTCGTCATCGACCAGACCACCCTGCAGCTCATCGACCGCTATGCCGATGCCCTCGATACCCTGCACACCGACCTGCACGAATGTCTGGGCCACGGCAGCGGGCAGCTGTTGCCGGGGGTAGACCCCGATGCGCTGAAAGCCTACGGCAACACCATCGAGGAGGCACGTGCCGACCTCTTCGGCCTCTACTATGTGGCCGACCCGAAGCTGGTGGAACTCGGTCTCACACCCGATGCCGACGCTTATAAGGCTCAATACTACACCTACATGATGAACGGCCTGCTCACGCAGCTCGTGCGCATAGAGCAGGGCCACCAGATAGAAGAGGCCCACATGCGCAACCGGGCGCTCATAGCCCGATGGTGCCTGGCAAATGGAACAGCCATGAAGCTGGTGAAGAGAGAGGGAAAGACCTTCCTCGAGATATCCGACTACCCGCAGCTGCGCCAGCTCATCGCCCGCCTGCTGGCCGAAGTGCAGCGCATCAAGAGCGAAGGCGACTACGAGGCCGCACGCCAAATGGTAGAGCAATATGCCATTAAAATAGATGCCGAACTGCACCATGAGGTGCTCGCCCGCTATAAGCGGCTCAACCTGGCACCATACAAGGGATTCATCAACCCCGTGCTACTGCCGCAATACGACGAAAAAGGAGAAATCATCGACATCACACCCTATTATGGCGAGAGCTATGCCCACCAGATGCTACGATACAGCTCGGAATATGGCACACTAACATTCAAGTTATGACCCAGGAAAGAAACATTGACGAGCAGGTGAAGCAGATAAAACGCTCCTTCCGCCTTATGATGGATGGGGCCGTGGCTGCCTCGATGCGACAAAAAGGCTTAAACTACAAACTGAACTGGGGGGCCACCCTACCCCGCCTGCGCACGCTGGCAAGCGAAATAGGCCCCGACTACCATCTGGCCATTGCCCTGTGGAAGGACGACGTGCGCGAATGCAAAATCCTGGCCACCATGCTCATGCCGCCAGAACAGATGCTGCCGGAAGTGGCCGACATCTGGATGGAGCAGATGCCCAGTCAGGAAATTGCAGAACAGGCAGCCTTTAATCTCTTTCAGCATCTGAGCTACGCAGGCGAAAAGGCTTACCAGTGGATTGCTAAAGAACAGCCGTTGGCACAGCTGTGCGGCTTCCATATACTCTCGCGCCTCTTCATGCAGGGACGCGAACCCAACGAGCGGGGCATCAACGAGTTCATAGACCAGGCCATCGCTGCATTGCAGGGCGAGAGCCTTGCGGTGCGCAAGGCGGCATGGCAAAGCCTTCTCAGGTTCAGCGAACTGGGACTTGTGTATGAACGAATGCTCAACTCGGCCCTGCGTGCAAACGGCTTTTCGGAAATGGCCAAGTAACCCCCACGGATTCACCCGTGACGCAGTCCGCTGCAAAAAAGAAAAATACGGGATGGTCTTTACTTTTTTTAATTTCTGGCGTATAATTCAAAAATTTTGTGTAAGTTTGCAGCATAGAAATGAAAACTAAACATAAAATATGATAACTACTGAAAACAACCTATGGAATCATGCCGTTCTGACCATCTATTGGCGTGCC
>CAMJLB010000027.1 GCA_946406555.1 uncultured Prevotellaceae bacterium
AAATTATGCCAAGATCAGTAAATCACGTTGCATCAAGAGCAAAACGTAAGAGAATTCTTAAGCTTACTCGCGGTTATTTTGGAGCCCGTAAGAATGTTTGGACAGTAGCTAAGAATACATGGGAGAAAGGTTTGACCTATGCTTACCGTGACCGTCGTAACAAGAAGCGCAACTTCCGTGCATTGTGGATTCAGCGTATCAACGCTGCCGCCCGTATCGAGGGTATCAGCTATTCTAAGCTGATGGGGGCGCTCGCCAAAGCTGGCATCGAAATCAACCGTAAGGTGCTTGCCGACCTGGCCCTTAACAATCCCGAAGCCTTCAAGGCCATCGTTGCCAAGGTGAAGTAAAATTGAAAATTGAAGATGAGATTGAGACATAACTGAAAGTAGTTTTCAATAAGACAGAAAAGCAAAGTGGCTATCATTCGATGTATCGGTGATAGCCACTTCGTTTATGTCTTAGGTAATCTTCAATCTTCAGAATTTCCACCAGGGTTTTTTCTTGGGGTGCATTTTTTCATAGGGAGTAAGTGTTGCACTCTGTACCTCTTCAATCATAAGGTCGTGCCAACTCTTGTGACGGGAAATCATGCGGTAAATGGTTCCCCAGTCGGGCAGGCCACCTATGTTGCGGTCGTCAATCCATACATCGACAGCACTTAGCTTCCGGCTGAAATGCTGGTTGTTGTGAACGGTTTCTTCCGGGTATTCGCGGTTGACTGCATAGAAGTCCACGCCACGTTCATGACACCACTGCACTGCTTCATCAAGAAGTTGCCCCTCACGGACCGTCCACAGAATAAGCCTGTGGCGGTCCTTGATGAGCATTTTCAGCGTGTCGATGGCAAATGGTATCTCGGGGCCAATCTTTGGATATTGATGTTCGACGATGGTACCGTCGAAGTCTACTGCTATTGTCATTACTTCTTAATTGAATCGTCGTCTTTATTACCATAGTGGCTGTCGGCATAACTGCCGTAGGCACCATAGCTGCCGTAATTGCCATAGCCGTAAGCGTTGCCATATCCGTAGCGCCCGTAGCCGTAGCGTCCGTATTTGCCATACTTGCCATAGCCATAATAGTAGCCATATTTCTTTTTCGACATGTCGATGCCGTTGATGACAACGCAGATGTTCGGCATCTTCTGCTCTTTGGCTATGCTGTTAAGAAGGCCGAAGCTCGACTTGGGCGTATAGTCGGCACGGCAAACGAACACTGTCACGTCGGTATGTTTACCTATTTGCAGGGTATCGGTAACCAGGCCAATAGGAGCAGTGTCGAGAATCACGTAGTCGTAATTCTTGCGCAGCGTGTCGATGATGATGCCAAGGTTTTCGCGTGCCAGCAGCTCGGTGGGGTTGGGAGGGGTAGGGCCGGCGAGCAGTAGGTCGAGGTTGTTGTTTATGCCCGATGGCTTTACCTGGCTCTTCACATCTGCCTCGGTCACTTCGTTTTTCACCAGCAAGGTGGTGATGCCTGCCGACTTGTCGGAAATGGTGAACAGTCGTCCTAAGGCAGGCTTACGTATGTCGAGGCCTACAAGCACCACTTTCTTGCCCAGCAGGGCAAACGATACAGCCAGGTTGGCGGCATTGAAGGTCTTACCCTCGCCTGAGGTCGATGAGGTGAAGAGAATCACTTTTTGGTTTTCCTTCATCATGAACTGTATATTCGTTCGCATCGAGCGGAAGATTTCGTCAATCTGGTTGTTCTTGTTTTCGTGAACCACGATGCCCGCCGATGTCTTCACACTCTCGCTGGCCACGGCCACATCGGCCACGATGGGCAGCGTTGTCAGGCGAACTACGTCTTCATGACCTTCAATCTTGTATCTGAAAATCTGAAGCAGATATGAAATGAGCAGAGGCAGGGCAAAGCCAATCACGATGGCGGCCAGAAGAATGATGGCTCCCTTGGGGCTTACCTTTCCGCCATAGACGGGGTCGTCGATGAGCTTTCCCTTGTCGGCGGTGGCAGCCAGCGAGATAGAGTTCTCCTCACGTTTCTGAAGCAGCATCAGATACAATCCCGACTTCACTTCCTGTTGGCGACCAATCTGGGTCAGGATGCGCTCTTGTTCCGGCGAGCTGGCCACTTTGCTTTGATAAATATTGTATTGCTCCTGAATGCCCTGCCGCTGAATGTCGGCCGAGCGGCGAGCCTGCATAAGCGCATCGTGTATGCTGTTTTGCAAGCGGTCGAGCGTGTTGGTAAGGGTGAGTACCTGAGGAGCCGACTCAGATGCTGCGGCCAGCATCTTATTGCGCTCCTGAACCGTTTTGTTGTATTCGTTGATGAGCGATGCCGATACGTTGTCGCTCAGGCCTACGTTTGATGGTATAAGCTGATAACGGTTCTCGGGGCGGTCTACATACTCGCGCAGATAGTCGAGCAACTGCATCTGGGTGTTGGCCTGTGCCAACTGGGCGGTGTATTGGCTCGACTGAGTCAGGGTCTGCGTGGCATCCAGTCGCAACTGAATCAGGTTGTTGCGACGCTTATAGCTTTCAAGCTCTGTTTCAGTGGCTCCCAGTTCAGAGTTGATCTTCTCCAGACGGTTGTTGATGAACTCCTCGGTCTTATAGGCTATCTCGTTCTTGTCGGCATTGGCTTGGCGATTGTAACACAAGGCAAGCTGCTTGAGGTAGTCGAAAGCACGGTTGGCATTGCGGTCGTTCAGTGTCAGCTGGGCTATAGAGGTCATTTTCGATGTTGGCTCTACTGACAACGAGCGGGCATAGCCTGAAGCAACGAAATTGGGCGGGAAGATGGTCGCATATAGTACCTGACCTTCTTCCAACTCTCTCTTGCTCTCCAAATTCTTTGTAAACGTGAACACGCCCAAGTCGGTCTTCATCATTGCTGGCAGATTGGCAAACTTGCCTTCAAACGACACGTCTTTACCTATGCTCGACACATGATATTTCCCGTCTTCTTTGGTGATCTTCAGGTCAATGCTGATGAGTTTCTTGTTCAACTCTTCCAGATGTGCCGGGTCTAAGTCTACGTTCACTGGCTGTATCTTGTAAATCAGCATTTTCTTCACCCTGCCCTGGGTACGGTATTCGGTGTAGAGTTTCAAGTCTTTAACTGCTTCTAATGCCAGAATGCGTGATTTAAGAATCTCCACCTCGTTGTCGATACCAGTCGAGTTGGTCATAAAGCCCAAATCCTGCATGTTGGCCAGCATCTGGTTGCCGCCACGGCGGTTGTTGGTCTCTTCTTTGATAAGCATTTTTACCGACATCTGATACATCGGCTCGGCGTAGCGCAGGTAGATGAGAGCTCCAAAAACGAAGATGAGCATCGACAAGGCGAACCACTGCCAGTTGAGCACAAGCAATGTGAAGATGGTGCGTATGTCGAACGACGACTCCTCTTCTTGCTGCACAATGGTATCGATGGCTTCAAGCGTTTCGATTTTTTTGTTTTCTTCCATGTCTTTTCGTTATACTATTTATTGTTTGTTTTCTGCCAGTTGCGCCAAATACTGTCCATATCCGTTCTTCAGCATAGGTTTGGCCAATCTTAATAATTGTTCGCGCGTAATCCAATTCTTTTTATATGCAATCTCTTCCAGACAGGCCACCTTCAGCCCTTGGCGCTTTTCAATTACTTCTATAAAAGTAGAGGCTTCGGCAAGCGAATCGTGAGTGCCGGTGTCGAGCCACGCAAAGCCACGCTGCAGCGTTTGTACTTTTAGCTTTTTTTGTGAAAGATATTCCTGGTTCACGGTAGTAATCTCCAGTTCTCCGCGCTTGCTTGGCTTGATATGCTTGGCGATGTCTACCACACTGTTGGGGTAGAAATACAGACCTACTACGGCATAGTTCGATTTCGGGTGCTCGGGTTTTTCTTCAATGCTCAGACAGTTGCCCTTTTCGTCGAACTCGGCTACTCCGTAGCGCTCTGGGTCGTTCACGTAATAACCGAAGACAGTAGCCTGGCCGTGGTTCTCGGCATTCTCTACGCTTTGGCGCAGTAGGCCGCTGAATCCGGACCCATAGAAAATGTTGTCGCCAAGAACGAGACATGCACAGTCGTCGCCAATGAATTTCTCGCCAATGATGAATGCTTGGGCTAGGCCGTCGGGGGAAGGCTGTTCTGCGTATTCAAAATGTACCCCCAAATCGCTTCCATCTCCCAGCAGGCGCTGAAAACCTGGCAGGTCGTATGGAGTCGAGATAATCAATATCTCACGGATATCTGCCAACATTAAAGCCGAGATAGGATAATAAATCATCGGCTTGTCGAAAATAGGTATCAGCTGTTTGCTAATGCCTTTAGTAATAGGGTAGAGGCGTGTGCCGCTTCCACCTGCCAAAACTATACCTTTCATTTTTCTATAACGTTATATGGGCCACAAAGGTACAAAAAAGTTGTGATTCAGTGCCTGTGATTGTTTGGTTTTAGCCTTTATGGCAAGCTGTTTTAACTTTTTTTATTTGTTGACAGACATAAATCTCATTGACAGTACCTATAAACTCCTAACTTTTTTGTACCTTTGCACCCGACTTTAAAATAGAATTTATGGGATTTTTTTCAAATTTTTTCGGCAGGAAAAGTGTCGATGATACAGAGAATAAAGCTGGGGGAATGGAGGATTTCATGACCCTTATCCGTGTTTATTTCCAGGCTGCAATGGCTGCCGATCTCAACATTGCCAATCTGGCTGCGCTGCCCGACTTGCGAGTGTTTAAAACCACTTTGCGCGTGCCTACACAGGGAGGAAAGCTCGGCATAGCCGAAAAGGCGCGCTGTAAGAAGATGCTGAAAGAAATGTACGAGATGGACGACCAGTTCTTCAAGGAAATAGATAAGAGCCTGAGCCATCGGTGCAGAAAACTGCAGGACGTTCAGCCATATATGTTGCAATTCCAGACGTTTGTGCAAGATATCATGATGCTCACAACCAATTTGATGAAATTCAAGCTGAGATTGCCTGGCTTCTTCAAAAAGGCGCTGAGGCAGATGACAGAGAAAACCGTCGATGACATTTTCAACAAGAACGACTTCACCGATGCCAGCACCATCAAGACAGTTGTCGCGGTGCGAGAACTCAACAAGCGGCTGGGCTTCTCTCAAGAGTGGGTCACCAATTTTGTCTATCGGGTTGTGATGCTTGCGAAAAAGGAAAAACAGCCTCAAACAGAAAACTGAGAGCATTGCGAATAATTGAATTATAGAAAACAATAAAAGTTAAGAATTGGTAATTATGGCGTGCTAACGGTTAAAACCCGTTAAGCTGGGGGAAGTTTCATTTTTCAATTCGCGGTTTTCAATTAAAATTGACTACCTTTGTGGGGAAAAAATCTATTCATGACAGAAAGTGAGAAAACCTTAGCAACGTTTCAGACCCGTATGAGGGACTTGATTCGCCGTTTTCAGGAACTGAAAAAGGAGAATGAAGAACTCTATGTCATGGTCGATAAAAACGAGCAGGACATCAAACTCCTGCAAGCAAAGGTCTCGCAAAGTGAGCGTGATTACCAGTCGCTAAAGATGGCTAAGATGATAGAGATATCTGATGGCGACCTGCAGGGAGCCAAAGACAGACTGGCACGGCTGATACGCGATGTCAATAAATGTATTGCTATCCTGAGTGACGAGAAGTAAAGATGGCAGAGGAAAGTAAAGAGAAACTAAATATCAGGTTGCATGTCTATGACGAAGACATTATGACTGTGCTTCACAACCGAGAGGATGAGGAGTTCTATAGGCGTGCGGCAAAACTCGTGTCGGAACGTTATGGCGCTTATGCCCAAGTGTATAAAGGGCGAAAAAGCGACCATACCATTGCGCTGATGACGCTTATCGAGATTGCGCTTCGATATGAGCGTGAGCGGGGGAAAAACGATACGGCACCCTACGATAATATTCTCTCACAACTTACTTCTGAAATCGAACAGGCACTCAAGGAAGAATAGGCGAGAGAGAGTATTAACATTATATATTATTTTTTATGGATATTATTTTCGTAATTCTGATAGCCGTCGCAGCACTCGTTTTGGGAGCTGTGGGCGGATATTTTGTTTTCCAGAAAGTCATTACCGGCAAGCGGGATGAAATTATGGAGTCGGCCGAAAAGGAGGCCGAAGTGATTAAAAAGAAGAAACTGTTGGAAGTAGAGGAGAAATTCCTCAACAAAAAAAGCGAGTTGCAGAAAGAGGTGCAACAGCGCAACCAGCACATCCAGCAGACAGAAAACAAGCTGAAACAACGCGAGATCACCTTGAATCAGCGGCAGGAAGAATTAGGGCGCAGAAAGAATGAGCTCGACAACCAGCAGCAACGCATCGACAATGAAAAGAAAGCTATCGCCTTGAAGCAAGAAGAGTTGGGAAAGATGCAGCAAAAAGAGCGCGAAAAGCTTGAAGAGCTGTCTGGCCTTAGTGCCGAGGAGGCTCGTAATCGGCTTGTCGAGTCGATGAAAGACGAGGCCAAGACGGCTGCTGCCAGCTACATCAATGAAATTATGGATGAGGCTAAACTCAATGCCAATGCGCAGGCAAAGAAAATCGTCATTCAGACCATTCAGCGTGTGGCTACAGAAACGGCTATAGAAAACAGTGTCAGCGTCTTCCATATCGACAATGATGAGGTGAAGGGACGTATCATCGGTCGCGAAGGACGAAATATCCGCGCACTGGAGGCTGCCTGTGGAGTGGAAATCGTGGTCGACGATACCCCTGAGGCTATTGTCATTTCGGCTTTCGACCCTGTACGTCGCGAGACATGCCGTCTGGCTTTGCATCAGTTGGTGAGCGACGGGCGCATACATCCTGCACGCATAGAAGAGGTGGTCACTAAGGTGAAGAAACAGCTTGAGAATGAAATTATAGAGACGGGTAAGCGCACGACCATCGATTTGGGTATTCATGGCTTGCACCCCGAGTTGGTGCGCATCATCGGAAAAATGAAATATCGTAGCAGCTATGGCCAGAATCTGCTGCAACATGCCCGTGAGACGGCAAACCTTTGTGCTGTGATGGCAGCAGAACTGGGACTGAACCCCAAGAAGGCAAAGCGTGCAGGCTTGCTACACGATATAGGCAAGGTGCCCGATGAGGAAAGCGAAATGCCACACGCACTCTATGGTGCAAAGATTGCAGAGAAATATAAGGAAAAACCCGATATCTGCAATGCTATCGGGGCACACCACGATGAAATGGAAATGCAGACGTTGCTGGCTCCTATCGTTCAGGTGTGCGACGCCATCAGCGGTGCACGGCCAGGTGCTCGACGCGAAATCGTCGAAGCATATATAAAGCGCCTGAACGACCTTGAAGCGATTGCCATGAGCTATCCTGGCGTAACTAAGACCTATGCCATACAGGCTGGTAGGGAGTTGCGTGTCATTGTGGGGGCAGATAAAATGGACGATGCCGAGACAGAAGCACTCAGCGGAGAGATTGCTACTAAGATACAGAACGAGATGACCTATCCCGGACAGGTGAAGATTACCGTGATACGCGAAACGCGCTCCGTGGCTTATGCCAAGTAAGTGGGTTAGGTATTAATGATAAGATGAAAATAAGCCCCGGACTTGCACAACAAGGCAAGTCCGGGGCTTTATTTGGGGATTAGGGGTATGTCACCTTATCCTTATTCGATGGCTCCTATAATTTCTTGTACAGACTGGCAACCGTGGTCTTCCAACCATCTTGCAATACCGTCGCGCACCTTTATGGTTACGGCCGGATCGATGAAATTGGCCGTGCCAATCTCTATGGCCGATGCTCCGCACATCATGAACTCTATGGCATCTTCGGCGGTCATGATGCCTCCTAAGCCTATGACGGGAATCTTTACGGCGTGTGCCACTTGATATACCATGCGCAGTGCCACGGGCTTCACGCATGGACCGCTCAGGCCTCCAGTGCCTATCGACAGCACTCGCTTGCGCTTCTCTATGTCGACGGCCATGCCCATGAGCGTGTTGATGAGCGATACGGCATCGGCTCCGGAGGCCTCTACGGCCCGTGCTATCTCGGCAATGTCGGTGACGTTTGGCGACAGCTTCACGATGAGGGTCTTGTGATATCGTTTGCGCACCGCCTTCACCACGCTCTCGGCTCCTGCGCAAGAAACGCCGAAAGCCATGCCTCCGTCTTTCACATTGGGACAAGAAATGTTCAGCTCAATGGCAGGAATATGTTCCAGCTGGTCTATGCGGGCAGCACATTCGGCATAGTCTTCTGGCGAAGAGCCGCTCACATTTACTATCCAATTGGTCTTAATGTCTTTTATTTGTGGGTATATGTGCTCGCAGAAGTAGTCGACGCCCTTGTTCTGCAGTCCCACGCAGTTCAGCATACCCATTGCTGTTTCGGCCATACGAGGGTAGTCATTGCCCTCTCGGGGCTTCAAGGTGGTGCCTTTCACAATGATTCCTCCCAGCTCGTCCAACTTAACAAAATCTTGGAATTCAAGTCCGTAGCCGAAAGTCCCTGACGCTGTGGTCACGGGGTTTTGCAGGTGCAGCCCCGCTATGTCTATATTTAAGTTAGGTTTCATCTTTTTGTTGTGTATTTCGTTATGCCGTTGTTTGTTATTCAGTGGTTTCCCGTCATACTGTTATCCGTAGTCTCTCATTGTCCCGGAAACTGTAGCCTTTCATTCCCATAAGAGCTCTTTGATGTCGAAAACAGGACCGTCTTCACAGACGCGTAGATTGCCCCATTTTGTCTTCTCGACACAGCACAGGCAGGCACCAAGCCCGCAGGCCATCATGTTCTCAAGTGATACGTGGCATGGAATGTTGTGCTCGCGGGCATAGCGTGCCACGGCCTTCATCATGGGGGTGGGACCGCACACGAAGATATGATCGAATTCTTCCTGCTGCAGAACAGTGTGTTGAGTCACGAATCCTTTTTCTCCTGCCGATCCGTCTTCGGTGGTTACAAACACTCGTCCATACTTTCTGAATTCGTCGAGCTGCAACAAGTCTTTAGCCGATCGGGCCCCAAGCAGAAAAGTAGGCTTGGTGTTGCCCACGCAGAATTCTTTACCGGCAAAGAGCAATGGAGCTACGCCCACGCCTCCTCCGACAAGCAGCGGCTTATCCTCGAAAAAATTACAATGAAAGAAGTTGCCCAGCGGAAGCACACAGTTCAATGTGTCGCCCGCTTTCAGTTTTGCCATCTGCTGTGTACCTTTTCCTACTATGGCCACCAGCAGCCAAAGCTCGTTTCTCTCATAATCAACGAAATGTATCGAGATGGGACGGCGTAAAAATGTTTGGGGAGAACCGTCTACACGTATTTCGACAAACTGGCCAGGGGCAATCTCTGGCAACTGCTCATTATGGGTGAGCTTTATCAGCACGTAGCGTTCGTGAACTCTGTCCACTTGGCTTACGGTTAAGTCAAGAATCTTCTTTTGTAGTTCCATTGTTTTTCTTTATTTTTATGTTGCAAAATTACATTTTTTTTCCCATATATGCAATAGGCTGGTGTTTTTTTGTGTTTTTTATTGTGCAATAGAAATTAGCTGGATACAAGCAGAAATGTCTATTGATTTGTGTCAAGAATACAAAGATAAACAGCAATAAGGGTTAATTATCAGTAAGTTAAGTTTGGAAAATGTAGTAATTTTGCAGACGAAAAATAGACACAGTGACTTCAATAGTATTAATATATAAAATTATGGCAGAAAAGAAAACAACCAAGAAGGCTACTGATGCAAAGGAAACAGCAGCAAAGAAATCGACCACAACCACCACAAGAGCAACATCAAAGAAAGCTGTTGAAAGCAAAGTGGCTGTTGCCATTAACGCCGAGAATATAGGTTTCAAGGCAGGAGATGTTTATCAGGCTCTGGCTGCAGCCGAGCGTGCCCTCAATGTTGACGAGATTGCCGCAGCTGCAAAAATTTCCACAGAGGAGACTCTGCTCGGTTTGGGTTGGCTCTTCAAGGAGGGCAAGCTCCTGAGCGCAGAGGATAACAAAGTGGTTCTCGCCTAAAAAGTGTGCTACCCGTATGATAGCAACGTCGATAAAAAGGGGGTCGGTAACTAAATAATTACCGACCTTTTTTCTATTTAGCATGACCTACGATCAGCAGATACTGAAAATCCTTACCGAGGTGGGCGAGCGTGGCATAAGTGTGGCTGCGCTTATAAAGCATGTTTATAACGAGAACACTTCTTTCTTTTTTCAGCCCGACTTGCAGGAAGTGGCGCAATACGTGAGAAACTATTTGCGACGTAACAGTCTTACCGAACAGTCAATGATAGAGAGAACCGACCGGCGGGGCTATTATAGGCTCAACAACCGTTTACCTATTGATAAGCAGCTGCTGCTCAGCTTCCGTGATGACGATTCTACCGAAAACGTAGCTGAAGTTGAGACCCCTCAGCAAGATTTTTCCTTAAGCCTTTTTCCAGACGATTGTTTCTGAGCCTGTTTTTTTTGTGAGAAACCTGCAGTTCACTTCATAAACACCAGATAGACGGCGCAGATGATGAGCAGAAAAGCCAAGATGTGATTCCAGTGCAGGTTCTGCCCCTGAAACATGATATTGGCTATCACGGCAAAAACTGCCAGCGAGATGCATTCCTGAACTACCTTCAACTGTACCAGCGTGAAGGGACCACCGTTGCCCACAAAGCCCATTCGGTTGGCAGGCACCTGGCAGCAGTACTCCAGGAAGGCTATGCTCCATGAAAACACTATGACTCCCAGTAAAGGCCAGTTGTTGGTCGTGCCCGATTCCTGTAGTTTCAGATGGCCATACCACGCCAATGTCATGAAAATGTTGCTCAATATCAGCAATATGATTGTATAAAGACCATTCATCGCGTTCTGTTTTTTTTGCTCTTTTAGTTCCTTTTTTCCTTTATGATTCCGTGTCTGTAAGCCCATAGCAGGTCTTTCAGCTCGGTTATCTGTTGCCGCAGCTCTTCGCCTTTATCCGTATCGGCCACGAGCATGCGGTGGGTGCTCATTTCTACTATCTGCGTGGTCGACTTAATGTCTGTACCCCTCAGTATGGCGTCCTGTGTACTGGTGAATGGTTCGTGCTGCACCAGTTGGAATCCCCGGCTGTGGTAGATGAGTGTGTATCCGGCAATGCCGGTCTCGCTGTGGTAGGCTTCCGAGAATCCTCCGTCTATCACCATGAGCCTGCCACCGGCCTTAATGGGATTCTCGCCTTTCGAGGCATGCACGGGTACGTGGCCATTGATAATGTGCCGGTTGGCACCTTTCACGCCGAAGGCATCGAGAATGCGGTCGCACACTTCGGCCGAGTCGCGTAGTTTGAAGTAGTTGCCCTTCTCTTCCTTGAATGTTTCTTTGTCGGTGAGGAAGTAGCGTTCGAAGGTAGCCATCTTCGACTTGTCGAAAAGAGGAGAGTCCTTGCCGCACCACAGGTACAGGAAGTAGTCTTTTGCAAAGCTCTTTAGCTCGTTTGGCGTATCGTTTTGGAATGCCGATCGTATCAGCTGTCCTGTATATTCCATGAGTTCCTTGCCCTTAAATGCCTGCCCCATGATGTTCACCTCTTTCAGCGTTCCGTCTTCGCAGAGCGGTATGGAAGCGTGGAAGAGCAGGTTCTGATTGCAGATGTTGTACATGCACCCGTGGCTCAGAATCGTTCTGATGTGCTTGCGCAGTTTCTCGCTGACGCGGAACGAGTGGTGCAGTTTTTGCATCAGGTCTTCTTCTTCCGGGGTGAGAGCCGATGGGTTTTGGGGTGTTACGGTGGGAAAGCAGAACGACCGCATCTCGTGTGTTTCTCCGTTCAGTCGGTAAGTATGGCTGTCAAAGTCGATGTGTTCCAGCATGCAACGGTCTTCCATCTGCCATTCGGGGCGTCGGTGGAAGATGCGTGCCTCTTCTTTGAACTGAATGATAGAGATGGCCTTGTGCATCTTGGCCGTCAGCTGCAGCGTTTTGTCGTCCATCTTGTTGTTCTTCAGCAGCTTGGGTATAAATTCCTCGCAGGGGTCATCGCCGTAGGTTTCGAGGGCGAATGTGGCCAGGGGTACCAGGTTGATGCCGTAGCCCTCTTCCAGTGTGGCCAGGTTGGCATAGCGCAGCGACAGTCGTAGCACATTGCAGATGCAGGCATCATTGCCTGCTGCCGCTCCCATCCATAGTATGTCGTGATTTCCCCATTGTATGTCCCAGGAGTGGTATTGCCGCAGGGTGTCCATGATGATGTGCGCCCCCTGTCCACGGTCGTAAATGTCGCCTAAGATGTGCAGTTGGTCTATAGCCAGGCGTTGTATCACGTTGCAGATGGCCACGATGAAGTCATCGGCCCTTCCTGTGCTTATGATGGTATCGACGATCACAGCCACATAGGCCGCCTTGTTCTGGTCGTCAGACCGCTCGTGCAGCAACTCTTCTATGATGTAGGAGAATTCTTGCGGCAGCGACTTGCGCACCTTGCTGCGGGTGTATTTCGACGACACGTCGCGGCACACTTTTACCAGTTGGTGAATGGTTATGTGGTACCAGTCGTCAATGTCTTGTTCTGTGGCCTTCACCAGTTCCAGCTTCTGTTCTGGGTAGTATATCAGCGTGCAAAGTTCTTTCTTCTCGCTTTCGCGTATGGTGGTACCGAATATCTCGCCCACTTTGCGCTTGATGTTTCCCGATGCGTTTTTCAGCACATGTGCAAATGCCTCATGCTCCCCGTGAATGTCGGCAAGGAAGTGCTCTGTTCCCTTGGGCAGGTTTAGAATGGCTTCTAAGTTTATCACCTCACCGGCGGCATCGGCCACCGTAGGGAAGCTGTTTGAAAGTAAGTGCAGGTATCGCTCGTCTGTTTTCATATTTGCTGATGATTCTTTAGTAGGTTTCTAAGTTTTTCTGTAAGATGGTTGTCGGCCGGCTTGCAAGGCATAAACCCTTCCTCGAGTAGTGTCTGCTCTTTCAGTAACTGCAGCATCGAGGCAAATAGCGGTAGTAGCTTCTTGTCGGTCAGTTCTTTCAGCACGGCCTCCTCGTCCAGCTCAGGGCGCATGAGTGCCTTGTGCAGTTCGGCCACCCTCAGCAATGGCAGGCATTGGTGGCTTATCTCGGCTTTTAACTGCTCCAGCCAGTCGGCTGTCGAGTTGGCACGGAAGGCTACCGGCTTCTCGTAGTCGGCAGGCAGGTAGGGTGGGTCTGTGCTGGTGTCATAGGAGGGGGCGGCCACGCCCATCACGCTTATGCCTCGCTGCAGAAGTGGCAGAACGCCTTCATATTCTGCATAGATGTACAGTTGTTGCCAGTCAGTCTGCTCGGGCAGAGGTTCTTTTACCCAGCGTCGGTCGCCGCAAATACCAGCTTTGAGCAGCAGACTTAGCGTTGTCGTGGTAGCCGTGGTCATGAGTGGCAGCACGTTCGAGACCATTACCTTTTTATAAATATCGATCGTTTGTTTTACCAAGATTTCTGTCGTGGTGGTTCGTGTCACTATAGGGTTGCGTATCACCTCTATTCGGCAGAATCTGTCTTTCAGTCGCTCCTTTTCCAGCTCGCTCCGTGCTATCACTACGTAGGCTTGGGTGGCGGTTGCTTCTTCTCCGTGAGGGGTCACCACAAGGCGTGGCCCCTCTACGGCGTTCACCTTCATGGCACCATGCACGTTTACGATGTCGGGATGCTCTTGCTGGCATAGCTGTCGGTAGGCCTTTGCGTCATCGCAACATATCGTTTCAATGCTTTTTGGCATGTTGTCGGAAAGCAGACTCACGTATTGAGCCAGCAACATGTTCCCAGCGGGGTATAGGTGCAGTATCTTCATGATGTCAGGTGGCAGTCACTTTCTGGTAAAGTCGTTTTTGTCGGCCAATTTGTATTTCAGATAGAGGTACAGGTAGGTCCAAGCTATGCGCAAGTCATAGAAAGGCAGCTTCCACCAACCGATGTGTTCTTCATAGGCTTTCACCTTACGGTAAGTCAGATAGGTGCGCAGCATTGCGTAGCAAAGCAGTGCCACTGTGGCTAAGCCAGCGAAGAGGGGGGCGTGCATCGCCACGAGGCACCATGCTATGGCAGCCAGCAACACCCAGTATGACATGTGCAGCAGCAGCTGCCCCATGACGAAACGAAACTTTGGCCAGAGGCTGCGTGCCAGCTGTCGTCGAATGTCGAAATAATTCAGCTGGGTAGCCAGCCAGGTACGTTGTGATGGAGCCTCTTGGTGCACAAAGCCTTCCGTGTCGTTCATTGTGGCAATGCGGTCAGGGTCTGTCTCATTCACTAAAAAATGGTATTCGCCTCTCAGAAAATGCAGGTTCTTCAGGAAACCATTTCGCGACATAAACGTAGACTTGCGTATGGCGAGGTTGGCACCATCGTAGCAATAGGGCCTCTCTCCTTGTCGGTAGTAGCCCGCCAGCCGGTAGAAGGTATAGTAATCGTTTGCATCGGCATCATATCCAGTGTAGCCACATACTACGTCGGCACTGGTGGTGCAGTAGTTTGCCATCGTTTCAAGCCAATGGTCGGTGTCGGGGTGACAGCTGGCATCGGTCAGAATAATCCATTCGTTGTGGGCTGCTTTCACCCCAATGGTAATCGAAAGTTTGCGGCGGCTCACATAGTGGCTCGATGCAGGTATATAGGTGGTATATAGGTGGCGATTCTCTGCCTTTAGTTGTTTCAGCACGTCTTCGGTGTCGTCGGTCGACGATTCATCTACCACGATCACCTCGAAACCTGCGTCATACTGTTGCGCAAGCAGTAAGGGCAGGTTGCGCTGCAGTTCGGCTCCCTGGTCGTGGGCCGTCACCACAACCGAGAGCTTTGTTCCTGTGACCCTATTTTTTTCGTTGTCCATGACGTCAGTTTTATGCCTGCAAAGATAGCTACTTTTCTTCAATTGTGCAAAGAAAACTCAGTCGATTTGCTCTTTGGCAGAAGGAATAGGCTAAAATATGGCCAAGCGGCCCTCCTTCATGTCGATAGTGATTTCTCCCCCTTGCTTCAGGCGTCCGAAGAGTATCTCGCGCATCAGTAGCGGTTTCAGCTGTTGGCCTATCACGCGGTCCATCTCGCGTGCGCCATATTCGGCTGTGAAGCCCTCTTTGAGCAGATAGTCGAATGCCTTGGGGCTGAGCTTCATCCTCACTTCCTTGGCCTCGAGCTTGCTATCCAGCTCCTTGAGTTTCTTCTTTAGGATCAGCGTGGCCATCTCCTTGTCCATGTCGTGGAACACGACCGCTCCCGACAGACGGTTGAGAAACTCGGGCTTGAAGGTTCGCTTCACCTGCTTCATCATGGCATCGCCACGACTGACACTGCTGCTGAACCCGATGTTTTGCGAGGCGAACTGTGCCCCTGCATTCGAGGTCATGATGAGCACCACGTTTCTGAAGTCGGCCTTCTTGCCTTTGTTATCCGTCAGATGGGCATAATCCATTACCTGCAACAGAATGTTATAGATGTCTTGATGTGCTTTTTCTATTTCGTCGAGCAGCAGCACACAGTTGGGCGACTTGCGTATGGCGTCGGTCAGCAAGCCTCCGTCCTCGTAGCCTACATAGCCCGCAGGCGAGCCGATGAGTTTTGCCACGGCATGTTTTTCGGTGTATTCGCTCATGTCGAAGCGTATCAGCTCGATGCCCAGTTCCTTGGCCAGCACCCGTGCAACCTCGGTTTTGCCCACGCCGGTAGGGCCTACAAAGAGCAGCGAGGCCAGTGGCTTGTTGTCGTCGAGCAGCCCTGCCCTCGACATCTGTACCGCTTCCACCACCTGGCGGATGGCCTCGTCCTGGCCGTATATCTGCGAGCGCATTCTGTCTGAAAGCGTTTCCAGTTTCTCATAGTCATCTTCTACGGCGATAGAGAGGGCGTCAACTTTGCATGTTTTTGCCAGCACATTGGCAATGTCGGCTTTGTCTACGATGGCAGCAGCATTTCCATTTCTCATGCTTTGTTCTTTATTTACCTCTGCTGCGGCTCCGGCTTCGTCTATCAGGTCTATCGCCTTGTCGGGCAGAAACCTGTCGTTGATGTGTTTTGCACTGGCTTCCACAGCAAAGTCTATCGCCTCGTCGTCATACTTCACCCCATGAAACTCCTCGTATCGGGTCTGCAGCTGCCTGAGTATGTGTTTTGCTTCGTCGATGGTCGGCTCAGAAATGTCTATCTGCTGAAACCGGCGGATCAATCCCTTGGACCGTGAGAAATGCCGGTTGTATTCCTCGAAGGTGGTTGAGCCGATGAAGCGTATGGTGCCAGTTTCCAGATAAGGCTTCAGCATGTTCGACGCGTCCATTGCGCTGTCGCTGGTGGCCCCCGCCCCTACGAGCGTGTGAATCTCGTCGATGTAGACAATGTTGTTGTCGCCCTCGGCCTGCACACCGTCCATGATCTGCTTGATGCGGTTCTCGAAGTCGCCCCGGTACTGAGTGCCTGCCAGGAGTGTGCCCATGTCAAGCTGGTAAATACGACTGCCCTTCAGTCGCTTGGGCACCCGGTCTTCTTCGATAAGTCTTGCCAGGCCCCATACGAGTGCTGTCTTGCCCACACCCGGCTCGCCCACATGTAGCGGATTGTTTTTGTCGCGCCGGCAAAGCACCTGAATGGTGCGCTGCAGTTCCTGCTCTCTGCCCACAAGTGGATTCTGCTGCTCATAGCGGTCGTTCATGCAGGTCACGAGCCGCTTCCACGTTGACGAGTCTTCCATGTCATTATCGTCGAAGGGCACATCATAATACTCGTAAAAACTTATCAGCTCGCTAAGGAATTCTGCCTCCATCCCTTTCACATTGTCTTTTAAGAGGTAGGCCGCCCAGGAGTCTTCCAGCTCGAGGATGCCTCGTACCAGATGGGGAATGTCTATTTCCTCGGCACCGCTCGACTGCACATTCTGCACCGCCAGTTCTATCACCGTCGATAGTTGTTCCGATGGCTCGGGGGTGTATTCTGTCCCCTCGGGCAGCGATTCCACGCTATTCAAGAACTCCTTTAGGCATTCTTGCAGCTGTGTCGGGTTGCCATATTTTGCCAGTGAGGCATTGAAACTGTAGTCATTTCCAAATGCCAGCAGCAAATGTTCCGGCATGACGAACTCATGCCTGTATTTCTTGCCATATTCAATGGCTTCATTCAGTCTTTGCGACGCCCTGAATGTCTGTTTTATCTCTGTCATACCGTTTTTTTGTTAGCTTTGCATTATAACTGCCCTTCCTCCTGCGGTTCGTAAGGCTCGACGGTCAGTCGCAGCGGGTAGCCTGCCTCTCGTGCCATATTGGTGGCCTTGTTTACTTTCGACGCGGCAATGTCGTAGCTATAGATGCCCACGACGGCCTTGCCGCTGTGGTGAACCTTGAGCATCAGTGCCATGGCCTCTGACTTGGGTTTCAAAAACACCTGTACCAATATCTGGACGACAAACTCCATGGTGGTGAAGTCGTCGTTGTAGATAATGACCTTGAAGCGTCGCGGTTCTTTCTGGTTTGTGCGCTGTCGTTCGCGTAGTTGCGATTGTTCTCTTGCCATGTCTATTCCTTTGCTTTATTGATATAGAGGTGCAAATATACGCATTTCGCCCGATTGCGAATGCATTTTCCACCATAAATTAGAAACATTTATGACTACAGCCCCACATTTCTTGCTGTTTTGTCTGTTTTCTGTAGCGCAAATATTATTTTTGCGCATTTTTATGTATCTTTGCATTCGAATTGCAGTAAATATTAAAAGGAGAAAAGATACTAAAGAATGAAGAAACCGCTTTTAGACGTCCATACCCACACCGTGGCTTCAGGCCACGCCTACAGCACTATTCAGGAGATGGCGCAGGCCGCCAGTGAAAAGGGGCTCGAGGTGCTTGGCATTACAGAGCATGGTCCCTGCATTCCGGGCACCTGTGGCCTTCTCTACTTCAAAAACATGTTTGTAGTGCCCCGCCGCATGTACGGCGTTCGGTTGCTGATGGGGTGTGAGGTGAATATCCTCGACACGCAAGGACACCTCGACCTCGACGATGATTATCTCGACCATCTCGACATTGGCATTGCGGGCATTCATGCCGTCTGCTGGCAAGGGGGAACACGTATGGAAAACACGCAAGGCGTCATCAATGTGATCCGCCATCCGAAGATTTATATCATCTGCCATCCTGGCGACGGTACCGCCGACCTTGATTTCGAACCATTGGTGCTGGCTGCCAAGGAGTCGCACACATTGCTCGAGGTGAACAACCACTCGTTGGCTCCGCAAAGGCATAAGACCGTGGCTCGCGACAACAACCTCGAAATTCTCCGGCTTTGCAAGAAGCATGGGGTGCCCACCATTCTCGGCAGCGATGCCCACGTCTCGTTCCAGATTGCCGACTACGAGCGGCTGTTCCCCTTGCTCGCCGAGACCGAGTTTCCCGACGAGCTGATCATGAACTATTTCCCAGCCCGATTCTTCGACTATCTCGGAATCATACCTTAGCTCCTTTGAAGTTAGAATTCTAAAAAATGACCCAACGACTACAACGTGAACTTGAGTTGCTGCCAGTGTCGGCCATGGCAAACCGGCTGAACGAGGCACTGCGTAAAGGTACGACGGCTATTGTGACGGCGGCCCCAGGAGCGGGTAAGTCGACCGTGTTGCCGCTGACGATGATGGAATGTCTGCCGGAAGGGCATGGCAAGATTGTCGTGCTCGAGCCGCGAAGGGTGGCAGCAAGGCAGATTGCGTCTCGTATGGCGTGGCTGCTTGAAGAAGCTGTGGGCGAGACCGTCGGCTACCGTATCCGTTTCGAGAGTAAAGTATCGCACAAAACGCGCATCGAAGTGGTTACTGAAGGTGTGCTTACACGAATGCTGCTCGACGACCCGGCAATGGAAGACGTGGCAGTGGTCGTTTTCGACGAATTCCACGAGAGGAGCCTGAATACCGACGAGGCTTTCGCACTGGCGCGTCAGTGTCAGGAACTGCTTCGCGACGACCTTCGGTTGGTGGTGATGTCGGCGACCATTGATACGGCTGCGCTGGCCGAGGCGCTGGGCTGTCCGGTGTTGGAGAGCGAGGGGCGCATGTTTCCTGTCGAAGTGTTGCATGCCGCGGAAGATGCCGATGCCGCCCGTCTGGCCACGGGGCGTTTTCCTGCTCACGAGGTCTCGCAGTTGGTGGCCAAGACCATCTTGCAAGCCCATCGCGAGCACGAGGGCGACATTTTGGCTTTCCTGCCCGGCGAAGCCGAAATACGGCGTGTTCAGGAGCTGTTGGCCTCGAGCCTACTTGGCGAGACGATGGTTTATCCGCTCTACGGTTTGCTTTCCAATGACGAGCAAGCCAAGGCCATCGCGCCAAGCCGTGCGGGAGAACGAAAAATCGTGTTGGCTACCCCTATCGCCGAGACTTCGCTCACCATCGAGGGCGTGCGAGTGGTCGTCGATAGCGGCCTCTGCAGGAAGATTGTCTTCGATGCTCGGAGCGGGCTGAACCATTTAGAGACGGTGCGGATATCGATGGACATGGCCACCCAACGCACTGGGCGTGCCGGGCGTGTGGCCCCAGGCGTGTGCTATCGGCTGTGGACGACTGCTACCGAATCGAGAATGGCGGCGGTACGGACACCGGAAATACTGGAGGCCGACCTTACTGCGCTGGTTCTCGATGCGGCCATCTGGGGCGAGACCAACGTTGAGGCGCTGCCCTGGCTGACGCCTCCGCCCAGGCAGGCACTCGTTCATGCTAAGGCGCTGTTGACGTCGCTCGGAGCCATCGACGAGGCGGGTAAGGTGATGGAGTGGGGTAGGAGGTTGTCAAAGCTGCCCTGCCATCCGCGCATCGCCCGCATGCTGCTCTCTGCCAGTTCGCCCGGGCAGCGTGCCTTGGCTGCCGACATCGCTGCACTGCTGGAGGAGAAAGATCCCTTGGCCGGTGAGGGCGATGTGGCTATAGACCGCCGGTTGGATGCCCTTCGCCGTGAACGCAGAAGTGGCAAATCGGGGCGCTGGGGGCGCATTGCAAAGATAGCGCGGCAATATGCCGAGATGGTGCATGCAAAGGAGGACAATGCTGCCGTCGGTCCTTACGAGGCAGGAATGCTGCTGGCATCGGCCTATCCTGAGCGCATAGGCAAAGCATGGAAGGAAGGGGTAGGCGTGTTTCAGCTCTCGGGGGGCGAAATGGTAGCCGTCGACGCATCTGATTCGCTGTCGGCAGCGGAATGGATAGCCGTTGCTTCCATGCACCAGAAGGCGGGTGGCGTGGGTAGGGCCTTCCTTGCCAGCGTCGTCGATCCTGCCGACCTGCAAGCCTATGCCCGTGAGCGCGATACCGTCTATTGGGATGGCAAGGCAGGCATGGCAGTTGCCCGAAGAGAGGTGCGCATCGGTGCCATCTTATTGGCTTCGAAGCCTTTGGCCACCGATGTCTCTGCATTGGTGCAAAAGGTCGTGTGTGAGGCGATAGCCAAAAACGGTCCGTCGGTGCTCAGCGTCTCCGACGTGGTGCAGAACCTGCAGCGGAGAATTGCTTTCGTGGCCGAGAGGCATCCGGAACTGTCTCTCCCGTCGGTAGATACGGAGGCAGTATGCCAGCGTGTCTCAGAGTGGGGGCCGC
Organism: uncultured Prevotellaceae bacterium; assembly: GCA_946406555.1. Lineage (GTDB taxonomy): Bacteria > Bacteroidota > Bacteroidia > Bacteroidales > Bacteroidaceae > Prevotella. The sequence goes on from CAMJLB010000027.1 coordinate 20,508, forward strand.
TGTTCATCGGCAGGGCTGCCACGACGGCAGAGCTGAAGAAGATAGACCTTTGTGAGGTCGTCTGGAGCCTGCTTGCCTACGAACAGCAACAGGCGGTGGAGCGTCTGGCCCCGACACATGTCGTGGTTCCCACTGGCAGCCGCATACGTCTCGAATACCGGTTAGGTGCTGAAGTTCCAGTTCTCAGGGTGCGTTTACAAGAGTGCTTCGGCCTGCTTGAAACCCCATTGGTCGACGGAACGCCAGTCTTGATGGAACTGCTTTCGCCGGGATTTAAACCCGTGCAGCTCACCACCGACCTGCACAGTTTTTGGCAGACCACTTATTTCGAAGTGCGCAAAGAGCTGCGCCGCCGCTATCCCAAACATTCCTGGCCAGACAATCCGCTGGAGGCCAATCCGGTGAGAGGAGTAAAGAGAAAATAGGAAATAGTGAAAAGTTAATAGTTAATAGTGAACACTATTTCCTCTTCACTTTTTTCAGCGTCAGTATTATTTCGCCCACAAAGGCGGCATGTTTGCCATTTTGGTCTACAGGGACCAGATGCCCGTCGCGGTCGGCCACATATTCCAGCTTTTCAAGGAAGGTGTGCGAGTGCCCGTCGAGCACCAGGTCCAGGCCTCTTGTCTCGCGAATCACTCGGTCGCAGGGAAAATCGGTAATCTGCCAGCCCAGGTGCGACAGGCAAATCACCAGGTCGCATTTCTTCTCCACCTTCAGCAAGTCTATCATTTCTTGTGCCACTTCCGAAGGATTCCTGTATTCCAGCGGTTCGTAGTTTTGCGGCGACACAAGCCCTTCCAGTTGGGGGCACAGCCCGAAGACGCCTATCTTCACGCCACACCGTTTAATGATGGTATAGGGCTTCACGATATGCGCCAGTTCGGTGTCTTTGAAGTCGTAGTTCGAGCAGACGATGGGAAATTTTGCCATCTTGAATATTCTGGCCATGTTGTCCAGACCATAGTCGAACTCATGATTGCCAATGGTGGCTGCATCATATCCCATCATGTTCATCAGCCCAATTTCTACGTCGCCCTTGAACATCGTGTAATAGCAGCTGCCCTGCGAGAAGTCTCCACTGTCGAAGAGCAGTAGCTGTGGGGTTGCCTTCCTTTTCTGTTCTACCATCGCCACACGTCGCACGAATCCGCCCCGGCCAGCCAGCATGGTGTCGGGCAGGTTGGTCTTTATGGGCAGTATGCACGAGTGGGCATCGTTGGTGTGCAGGATGGTGAGCTGTTTCTGCGCCTTGGCAGGTGTTGCCGATAAATGGCAAATGATCAATGCGACGATGATTTCTGCTATCTGTCTCATGGTTTTCTCTCTGTTTTCAATTTCTTACGACTATTCTTCCTTCCACCTGTGCGTCGACGGCCTTTCCTTGCGCCGTCTGCTCTCTGAAGTAGTCCATGATGATAAATCGTGTGTCGTTTTTCTTTTCTTTGGGCGATACCAGGTTTGCGCCCTCGCGCAGTGCCGTCATACCGTCGTTGCCCTCTATCAGATAGTTGATGGTGGCTATTCTGTAGGTCTGTTCCGGGTCTATCTCTTTCCCGTGCAGTCGGGCCCCGAGCAGTTTCCCGTCGTTGCCTATTTTCAGTTCCGTTCCCCGGCTTACCCCCTCGCCTCCGCGTAGGGCTATCTGTCCGAACAGCGTCAGCAGTTGCGAGCCCGAAAGCGTGATGAAAGCTATTTTGTTCTCGAATGGGGCAACGTCCAGTACGTCGCCATAGGTCACCTCTCCCTGCGTGAGGGCGGCCCTTATGCCCCCCATGTTGTATAGTCCCATTACAGGCTCCTCGCCGTAGCTTTTGCCAGCCCATACCAAGATGTCGGCCAGCAGGTTCGAGAGGTTGCTCTCCGGCCGTATGGCCACCATGTCGTGAGCCACCGTTCCCACGACAGGCCCCATTACCGAGTCGACCCTCAGTTTAAAGGGGGTAAGGAAAGCTGCTGCTTTGGCAACAGGCTGTCGGTCGTACCTGCTGTCTATGACAATGCGCGAACTGCTCACGCTGGCAATCGTGTAATGCGACGAACATGCCGACGCAGCCATGCTGAACGCTATGATAATGGTAGAAAAAGATGGTCTTTTCATGTTTTTTCGTGCTATTTAAGTGCAAAAATACAAAAAAAGTTTGAAGTTTGCAAATATTTTCGTACCTTTGCACCCGCTTTCCGCGTAATCGCTGGCAGGAAGATTGGAGAGTTGCCTGTTATGTTGCGCTGGAACGATAACAACAAATTTAATTATTAAGCAAAAATGGATTTAATTAAAATTGCTGAAGAAGCATTTGCAACCGGCAAGCAGCACCCAAAGTTCAAGGCTGGTGACACTGTTACTGTCGCTTACAAAATTATCGAGGGTACCAAGGAGCGCATTCAGCTCTATCGTGGCGTGGTAATCAAGATTTGCGGCCACGGCGAGAAGAAGCGTTTCACTGTTCGCAAAATGTCGGGTACCGTGGGCGTAGAGCGTATCTTCCCCATCGAGTCGCCCAATATCGAGAGCATCGAGGTGAACAAGGTAGGTAAGGTGCGTCGCGCCAAGCTCTACTACCTGCGCAAGCTCACTGGTAAGGCTGCCCGCATCAAGGAGAAGCGTTCGGGTGCGCCTGCCAAGGCTGAATAAGAAGAACGTACCATCATGCTGTAAGTACAAAGGCAGATATGCCGACTCCGCGGTCGAAGCATATCTGCCTTTTTTCATGTCTTCTCGTCTGGGGAAGGTCTTGCTTTCAGGCTCTTTCTGCTAAGTGTTGTAATTCGTTTTCGCATCGGCATCGCCATGCAGGGCATTTTGAAACGACTCCCAGTCTTGGAAGCCAGCCAACATCGACAGCCGGTCGAGGGTCTTGGCATTTGGCTTGTGTAGCAGCTCTTTTTCCACGGCCTCCATCAGCTTTTTCAGTGCAAAACGTTTCTTTTCCATATAGCTTCTTTATTAGCGTGCAAAATTACAAAATAATGCTGAAATAGAAAAGCTATTTTGGAAGATTCTTTGCAAGTAAGCAGGGCTTTTTCTTGTAAATGAAATGATTTTGCTGAAAAATATTTGGATGTGTCAGCTGATTGCCGTATATTTGCACAATAAATGAGACTCAACGACATGTACGATCAGATACGGGGAGATACGCTTTTAGCCATTTTTTATGGAGGTGTAACGGTTATGGCCATGATGGTGAGTTGCTATCTGTTGCTGCGCCGGGCCAACGCCATTGCCCCAGAGATTACACCGCCTATACGCCTGCGACGGTGGACGGGAGTATTCTTTGCTTTCATCGCTTTGAATAACGTGTGGTATTTGCAGATAATTTTCCTTGACTCAAGCGATGATATTAAGATGGCCGACCTTGTTGGCGGATTGATTGTTAACGCTTCTGCAAAAGGGTAAAACTTGTCTTCTTGTATAAAGCAGATATCTCAGAAACCGTCGCTTCCTGTGTCTTTCTTGCAGTCTTCTGTGCCTTTTTGATAGAAAAACACGAAATCGTTTTATCTTCCCAGAGACGGCTATTGGCCCTTAAATACATTATATGTCATTAAGAATCAAGGACAGTTCTGTAATCATTCGAAAAAACGAGTCCATGTCAGCACCTGTCACTTGACATATTCTGCAAATACAATAAGGTATAAAGTATCGGGATGCTCCAGCGAGAAATTCGCTAAAGGCATCCCGATACATATAAGGCTCTTAGCTTATTTTACTATGACCTTCTTCCTGCCAATGATGTTGATACCCTTGCGGGGTGCTGAGAGATGTTGTCCAGAAAGATTATAAACAGGTGCTTCGTCGCTGACATCCTTAACGATGCTGTTGATGCTTGTTGCACTTGGGGTGACGGAGATTCCGTAGATGCGCACTTCTCCATCCGTTGAAGTTCGGTTACTGCGGGCGGCACTGCTGCCAAGGATGGCATAGATATAGACATAGGTATCTTCCTCCACGTCGTAGTTTACCACTACATCGCCCTTCTCCGTGCGTGTGGCAATCATCGGCGTGCCGTTGCCTACTTGTACTACAAGCTGTGCATTACCGCTGGTCTTGGTGTTAACCGTAATGGTACCTTTGCCAGTAGCTACCTTCAGGATGATACCCGTGAAGTTGTTCTTCACGTCCTGTGTGCCCGGTACGGGATTCGCGATGCTTCCCATATTGGTCGCCTGGCTGATGATGATACTGCCATCTGAAGCATCGTAGCCGTTATCACCTACATTATAATAAATATTGCCGATAACATTGTCCGAGAGGTCCTGACCGCCCAGATTGTCTGTATTGACATTAACATCAACCTCCAACGGATCTATGTACATCATCTCTACTATGTTTGGGAAGGTGTTCCATCCTTCCAATGCCTCGTATTTCGCTTTCGTTCCACCAGGGACATAGAGGGTGGCAGTAGGATTGATATAATCATTGGTTTCGCTGTCGTGTTTCTTGAACGCCATGTTTGAGATGGCTGTTGGCTTTTCGTTGAGAGAGGTCACTTCCTTCAATGCGTCACAGCCGCCAAAAGCATAGTAATCAATGTTTTTCACTCCTGTTCCGAGGGTTACGGTAGTGACGTTTTTACAATTGATGAATGCGAATGCGCTGATGGTAGTTACTCCGTCGGGGATGGTAAGAGAAGTCAGCTCTTCGACATTTAGGAAAAGGTGATGAGCATCAGCCAATGGATTTGTGCCAAATTCAATCTTGCACCATGCTGCCAGATCTTTGATATGTACTGCTATAAGTCCTGTACAGTTAAAGAAGGCGTCCTGCGTGATTGTTGTCATTGTTGAGGGTATGCTCAAGCTCTTCAGATAGGAAGCGCCCGAGAAAGCATATTTGGAAATGCTCTTCACCCCCTCGGGAATGACAAGGTCGAATACTTCCTGACCATTCATGTAAAGATGGTTGGCTTGGGTTAACGGATTTTGTGAACGGTCATTTCCACTGTCTCCGAATACCATTCCGCACCAAACAGCAACGTCTTTGATATGAATGGCTGACAACCCAGTACAGCCACGAAAGACATTACTATGAAGCATTGTCAACGTTGATGGGAAAGACACACTGGTGATATGTTCACAGTTATGGAAAGCATAGCCGCTGATTTCAGTCACTCCTTCGGGAATGACCAATTCAGTCACCTCATTGCCATTAAAATAAAGGTGCTTGGCATATTCCAGGGGATTATTTGTTCCATTGTCTGTAAAATCAACCTTACACCAAGCTGCTATGTCTTTTATATGAACGGCCTCCAAAGAGGTGCATCCTTTAAAGCCATCACTTTCAATACTCGTCAGACTAGTGGGCAGCGTGACGCTTTTCAGGTTCACCCAGTTTGAGAATTTACCTTTGGAGATGATGTCTGTTCCCTCAGGAATGACAAGATCGGTGATCTCTGAGACTTTCACACCATTAATATAAAGTCGCTGATAGTTGCTGTCTGATAATTCACCCCTGCCACCATCCTTGATTTTCAGCCAGGAAACCATGTCGGCAACAGATACAGCCGTCAGGGCATTACATTCCTCGAACACAGAGTAACCGACTGTCGTCACAGTTGACGGAATGACAATGCTTTGCAAGCTGGCGCAGTTCCCAAAAGCAAGGTATCCTATGCTGGTTAATCCCTCAGGTAGGGTAATGCTGGAGAGTGAGGAACAACCATGAAAGGCTTCTGATAGGATTTCTGTAACATTGGAAGGAATAACGATACTCTGCAGACTGCTGCAGTTCAAAAAAACGCCGCTCCCGATGCTTTTCAGGCCATCTGGCAAATTGATGTCGGTGAGAGCCGTGCAATCTTGAAAAGCCCAATCTCCAATGCTGGTGACATCATCCGTCAACGTGACTTTAGTCAAGGCTGAGCATTTGTTAAACATTGTGACTCCGATTGAGCCGCAGGTTACTGTGGTAAGATTGGGTAAACGTGAAAAAACTAATACTCCCATTTTTGTAACCCCCGATGGAATCGTTGCTGACACGAGGTTGGTACAACCATAGAAGCAGTTCCTTCCTATGGAGTCAACACCTTGCGGAATGTCTATGCTTGTTAGACTTTCACAGTTCCCGAAAGCCTCCTCTCCAATCGTTCTTACGCTGCTGGGAATGGATACGGCAGTCATTTTTTGGGAAAAACTAAAAGCTGAACGTGAGATGACTGTAACTGAATAGGTATTTCCGTCAGTGCCAATAACGGAAGAAGGAATATTAACCGCGCCCTCCAAGGTCTTAAAAGAGGCTTTAAAACGACCACCAGTTACGTATTCACCTCCTAACGACACTTCCATCGGATTGGTGCTGGTCACTTGGTAGTTCATATCCTCGTACTTGAACCAATCGCCTACTTTTAGATTGTCTGCGAACAGGCAGCCTGGCAGCAGTAGTGCCGAGAGCACTGTGATGATGTGTAAATGTCTTTTTTTCATAATAGTTATATTTTAAGATTGTAATTTATTCTCGCTGACGTAATCTGCTATCTTATATGGTTTAAGCATCTCCTCTTTTTTTATCTTGAGTACAAATATACACATTATTTTTGAATTACGATGCGGAAAAGTAAAAAAAAACAGTATTCAGGATGGAAAAAAACTAATTACGGTCTGGGTAAGAACCTTGTTCGGAAAGAGAAGTAAGGTAAAAAACGAGAAAGGTCATGGAAAAGCATCTAAAGGGCCGTCCTAAAGGGTACGTGAGGACGTCCAGAAGTTAAAACGACGTCGATGTCTGTTAAAACAAAGACGATGCTTATTAAAACTGCGACATTGAGGTTGCCCGGAAACTTGTCAGCGTAGCGTCTGAACTGCTCCCCTTGCGCTTGGCTCCCGAAAGAGACGGGAACCTCTTGCCCCGCAATCCGTGGGAAGCCGTGGCCAATGGCGAGGTGAAGGACATCACATACCTGCATGGTGTCAACAAGGACGAGATGAACTTCTTCTTGGTAGGAATGGGCGGACCGGAGCCTTTCAACGAGTGGGCTGCCGCCCGCAAGGAGATGAAACTTGCCACGCTGACAGTTGAGGAGAAAGCCTTGGTAGAGAACTTCTGCAAGGATGTGAAGGGGGATAGCTACGAACCATACTGCAAGTTGTTCAGCCAGCTAATGTTCAACGCACCGTGCATGCGGCTGTCGGAGGAGCAGACGAAGGCTGGCGGCAAGTCGTTCACCTACTACTTCACCGTAGAGTCGGCCCTGCCGATGATGAAGAGCGCACATGGCATGGCACTGGCATCGCTGTTCAAGCATCCGGAACTGGATGGCGACACGGGACGTCCGTTCGACGAGACATTCTCGAAGACCATGCGAAAGATGTGGGTGCAGTTCGCCAAGACAGGCAACCCGTCGCTCACGGCAGAACTCTCTCCTGACGGAAAGGCGAAGCAATGGCCGCTCTACGACCTGAAGGACAAGCAGGTGATGGTGTTCGACGAGTTCAACATCCATCCGGAAAAAGAATCCCAAAGGAAAATCGTGGACTGGAACAGGACTTACTTCCTGGCCAATTATTACGGCTTTTGATGTGGGTTCTATTATGCCTGGATTAGGTCTCAATACAGGCTGGATTGCACATCAATTCAGCCTGTTTCGCAGTGTAATTCAGCCTGAATTGCAGCGTAATTCGGCCTGAATTGCACCCTAATGCAGGCTTTTTAAGTAGATGAACAAAAATATAGTTTTATAATTGAACACGAAGACACGAAGACACAAAGGGCAACGCATATAAGGCTTCATCTTTGTGTCTTCGTGCTTAATTTATGAAGTAATTATGGTTAGTTACTTAATGAAATAAGTGGTTCTGCGTCAATTTAGGTGGTAATTCCAGTCCCATTTCATGCCGGCATA
>CAMJLB010000028.1 GCA_946406555.1 uncultured Prevotellaceae bacterium
GAATGCCTGCCTGTCACGCAGGAGGTCACGAGTTCGAATCTCGTACGCACCGCTTAAAGATTAAAGCCCATCGATTATTCGGTGGGCTTTTTAACTATAATAGAGGTAACGATAATATTTTTCAATAAGGATGAAGAAGATTATATTTTCATTTGCAATGATGTTGTTGGCATTTAATGCCAACGCTCAGGGTGTGGTTGAAAAACTGACGGTGTATAACGAATTTCGGCCTGCTGTCGTACATTTGAGCAGTGGTCGAGACATTAAGAATCAGTTTACTAATATTTTTCTGAAAAATGCTTCGCTGCTGTTCAAACAGGGTGTGAATACGATGGAAGCCAACATGGAAACCATCGCCGGTGTGGATTTTGATGATCATAAATACGTGAAGATTGAAAAGATGCTGGCATGCCAGCTTGACACCGTTGGGCAGAACGCGCTCTATTGTGCCACTGTGATAGATATTCCAGCTTATGAGCAAATGCTGCGCAACAACGTAAATCTAACCAACTTCTCTCTCTTCGACGCTTCTACAAGCGACCAAATGTCGTACACTTCTATCGATTTGCAAGATGACGTGCAGATGCCTCTTGTGAATCATTACTTTTTCCGCCTCAATGGCAAGTTTGTCAAGGCGCACGACCGGGAATTATCGCGCATGCTCTCGAAAGAGCAGAAGCGCCGTATGAAAACCATCATGGCCACCGATAGTTTCTCATGGGTGGACCGTGACAGTCTTGTTCGTTTGCTGAAGGCTATCTCTTCAGTACAAGGAGAATGAGAACAATTGAAAATACTGTTCAGAGTGACCTGAAGGTCACTCTGACTGTAAAATGCTAAAAAGAAACAGCATTCTCTTCACAATTTGAAGAGCTATCGTGCTACGACTACAACAAATTGAGTTTTTCCTTTAAATAGGTACCTGTGATGCTTGCGTCGCATTGGGCAACCTCTTCTGGCGTACCTGCTGCGACGAGCGCCCCGCCACGGTCACCTCCATCAGGACCAAGGTCTATCTGGTAGTCGGCCATTTTGATTACATCGAGGTTATGCTCTATGGCGAGAATGCTATGGCCACGCTCTATCAAAGCATTAAATGAGTCGAGAAGCCGGCGTATGTCGTGAAAATGTAGCCCCGTAGTAGGCTCATCGAAGATAAAGAGCGTGGGGGCCTGCTTCTCCTGGCCGATGAAGTATGCCAGCTTGACACGTTGGTTCTCGCCTCCCGACAAGGTAGATGAACTTTGTCCCATTTTGATGTAACCCAGTCCCACTGCTTCCAGTGGCTTTAGTCTGCCAACAATCTGCTTTACAAGCGTCATGGTCTGCTTATCGGCATTCTCTTGATTTTCATTGCCAAAGAATTCGATAGCTTCGCTGATAGTCATGTTAAGCACATCGTCTATGTTTTTCCCTCGATAGCGCACATCAAGTATGTCGTGCTTGAAACGATGACCGTGACAGGCCTCACATTCCAGCACTAAGTCGGCCATGAACTGCATCTCGACGGTGATGGTTCCGGCCCCCTTGCATTCGTCGCAACGACCTCCATCGGCATTAAACGAGAAGTACTGGCTTGTAAAGCCCATCTGCTGCGACAGGGGCTGAACGGCGAAAAGTTCACGAACAGCATCGTATGCCTTCACATAAGTGGCAGGATTGCTACGGGTAGATTTGCCAATAGGGTTCTGGTCGACAAATTCTATGCGCTGGATAGCGTCGAGGTCACCTGCAAGCCCACTGTATTCGCCTGGCGCATCGCAAACATCGCCTAAATGCCGTTTGAGGGCAGGGTAGAGAATACCTTTGACAAGGCTCGACTTTCCGCTGCCGCTGACTCCTGTAACGACAGTAAAGACGTTGAGCGGAATCTGCACATTGATGCCTCGCAGGTTGTTCATGCGCGCTCCCTTGATGTCTATATGTCGGTTCCATGGGCGTCGGCTTGCAGGAACAGCAATCTCTTCTTGATGGAGAAGATATTTCAGGGTATAGCTCTTCGGAAACTTCTTTTGCAATTTGTCATTGATTCCTTCCGATTTTCCTGCAAAGACGATCTCTCCGCCCATTCGGCCCGCATCCGGTCCAACGTCGATCAGATAGTCGGCTGCACGTATTATTTCTTCGTCGTGCTCTACTACTACTACGGTATTTCCCAGCGACTGAAGGTCTTTCAGCACGCGAATGAGCCGATCGGTATCGCGAGAATGAAGGCCGATGGAAGGTTCGTCGAGTATATAGAGCGACCCGACCAAGCTACTACCCAGCGAGGTGCAGAGATTGATGCGCTGGCTCTCTCCTCCCGAAAGCGAGTTCGACAAACGGTTAAGTGTGAGGTAGCCAAGGCCAACGTCGAGCAAAAATTGGAGACGCGAGCGTATCTCGGTCAGCAACCGTTTGCCTATTTCGGCATCGTGGTCGCTCAACTGCAGATGCTGGAACCATTCGACTAACCGAATGACCGGCATTTGCACCAGATCGGTGATACTCCGTCCGCCCACCTTCACATAGTTGGCCTCGCGCTTCAAACGGGTTCCGTGACATACGGGACAGGTGGTCTTACCGCGGTAGCGACTCAGCATGACACGATATTGTATCTTATACTGATTATCATTCACCATCTGGAAGAAAGAGTCAATGCAGGGTTTGTCGGTAAGTGGCTTGTGCTTGTCGCTTGGCAAACCGTGCCAAAGCCAGTCTTTCTGCTTCTGCGTCAGATTATAATATGGCTCAAAAATAGGGAAGTCGTCATTGGAGGCATTACGACAGAACCAGTTTTTCCATTCACTCATCTTCTCTCCATGCCAGCACACCACACAACCATCGTAGACACTAAGGTTTGAGTCTGGAATAACCAGGTGTTCGTCGATACCAATGATGCGGCCAAAGCCTTGACACTCTGGACAGGCACCGGCAGGCGAATTGAAAGAGAACAACTGGTCGGTGGGTTCTTCGAACGTCATGCCATCGGCTTCGAAACGGGTACTGAAATCATAGCAGATGTTTGAAGGCAGAAACATGAGCCGTAATTCGCCCTGCCCTTCATAGAAAGCGGTTTCTGCAGAATCTACAAGTCGTGCTATGACGTCTTTGGAGTCGTCGACAGACAGGCGATCGATGACCAGATAGAGCGTTTCCGCTTCGCCGCCTAAAGAGGTTTCTTTTGAATTGCTGTCAGAGAGGGCCGACAAATAGTCGTCTATACGGACGATTGTCGCACTCTCATGGGCTGAACGGGGGGCAACCATTCGGCTGTAGCCTTGAAGAATGCATGCCTTCAGCTGCTGTTCTACGGTGCGTCCTTCTGGCACTTTGAGCGGAGCTAACACTAAGAATTTCGTGCCACGAGAAAACTCCAGCATTTTCTTTACTACATCTTCTGTAGTGTTTTTCTTCACCTCTTCGCCGCTGACAGGCGAAAAAGTGTGGCCAATGCGGGCAAAGAGAAGGCGCAGATACTCGTAGATTTCGGTCGAAGTGCCCACAGTGCTTCTTGGATTGCGGGCAATCACCTTTTGTTCAATAGCTATTGCTGGTGGTATGCCACGGATGAAATCGCATTCCGGCTTGTTCATCCTGCCCAGAAACTGGCGTGCATAGCTGCTCAGACTTTCCACATATCGGCGTTGCCCTTCAGCATAAAGCGTATCGAAGGCCAGCGATGATTTCCCGCTTCCTGATACTCCGGCTATGACCACAAACTTGTTGCGTGGTATGCGCACATCGACATTCTTCAGGTTGTTTACCCGTGCGCCTTTAATCTCAATATACTCGTTGCTCATTTATTTCACTGCTACGACGTGCTTCAGCTGTTGGTCTAGATAAAATGTATGGCTAAGCGTGTCGCCTTGATGGGTGAAGCTCATTCTAACAAAATAGAGCGTGTCTCCCTGTTGATAGTTTGGATAATCTACGTCTTGCCTATAAAACGGGTTAGGTCGCTGCTGAAGGGCATCGACCACCGAATCGTTAAGCCTGTTGGTGATGCCGAGCTTGCCAAATTGCCGGTCTTGCATCAGTCTGGCATCTGCGGCATTTGCTTCAACAAAGTCGTTTGCCAGGGAAATGGCCGTATGGCGCTGTCCGCAAGCGGAGAGCAGGCATACGGTCATCACACCTATTACATATGATATGCTTCTCATTTCTTGGGAATTCTCTTCAAGACAAGCAGCAGGTGGTCCCACACCATCTGCACGGTGGGAATGTGCAGTCGCTCGTCGGGCGTATGAACATATCGAAGGGTGGGGCCAAAACTCACCATGTCGAGGTTAGGATAGCGTTCGGAAAACAAACCACACTCGAGTCCGGCATGAATGCCTCTCACGACAGGCGACTTTCCAAACAGTTCCTTATAGGTATCGGTAACAATCTCGGTGAGTTTGCTACCTGGACGCATCTTCCATGCAGGATAACCGTCGCTGCTCCATGCCTCGGCACCAGCCAGTTCGAAGGTCGCCACAATGGTGGCACACATATTGTCGAGGTTCGACATTACATTTGAACGTTGCGAAGAGAGAATGTCTATCTCGTTATCACTGGTATGCACACTGGCTATATTGCTCGATGTCTCTACCATACCCCCAAGAGCTTCGTCTTGACAGATGGCGTAGATGCCATTGTCGACAGCCTGAAGAGCGCGCACGAAGTTCTGTGCCACGCCAGCCTCGATGACAGGCTCGGCATCGGTGCTTTCCATCAACCACTCCATGGTGGTATCGGTGACGTGGAATTCGTCTTCCACCTGGGCTGCAAACACATTCCAGTCGGCTTTTATGTTTTCTTTTACTGTGTCGGGGACGCCTATCACAAACATGCCATCACGGGGAATGGCGTTATGAAGTTTGCCGGAATGGAATTGAGCCAGGCGCACGCCATCATATCTTTTCATAGTTTGATAGAGGAAACGGCCCAACAGCTTGATGGCATTAGCCCGTTTCTTGTTGATGTCGTCACCAGAGTGTCCACCCACGAGGCCTTTCAGCTGAGCACGCATGAAAAACAGATTGTCGGCCTGCTCACGCTTGAAAGTAAATTTTGCCGTTGTGTTACGTCCGCCAGCACACGACACGAAGATCTCGCCTTCGTCCTCAGAGTCGAGATTGATAAGATAGTCGCCTGTCATGAATCCGGCTTTCATCCCTTCAGCACCGGTAAGCCCCGTCTCCTCGTCGCGAGTAAAGACGCACTCTATAGGACCGTGCTCTACATCATTGCTATCAAGAATAGCCAGCTCTATTGCACAGCCTATGCCATCGTCGGCACCTAAAGTGGTACCTTCGGCGGTAAGCCATTCTCCATCGATGTATGTGCGAATGGGATCATGCTCGAAGTCGAATTCCACGTCGACCAGTTTGTCGCATACCATGTCCATGTGGCTTTGCAGCACAACCGTCTTCCTGTCTTCATAGCCGGGAGTGGCCGACTTGCGTATGATCACATTGCCAGTCTCGTCGACATGAGTGTCAAGACCGCGGCTTTCGCCCCAGTTCTTCAAATAGTCAATCATTTTCTCCTCATGCTTCGATGGGCGGGGAATTTCGTTAATCTTTGCAAACTGCTCGAATACGGCAGCGGGTTTTAACTCACTTTTATTCATTTTTCAGTATTATTTAAATTAAAATCTTTCGACTTTCAGCTTTATTGCGTAACTTTGCAGCGCAAAATTAATAAAAAATGACGGAAACACTCCTATCCTGCACGTTAATAATTGCTATAGCAATGGTATTTTTATGCGTGAAACTCATTTTTCGGAAGAATGGGAGCTTTGCATCGCAGCATATCCACGATTCTGAAGCCATGAAGGAACGTGGCATTCATTGCGTGATGGACCAAGACCGCGAGTTGCGCACAAGAAGCCCTTATGCCGTCAGTGAACGTAGTAAAGAATTGTAATACAAATAGAATGAAAAAGAACATTGTTTTCGCACTGACGGCCGCATGCTTTATGGTCTCGTGCAACAATCAGAGTCCGAAAATGGATGAACAGCCCCTCGAGTCCGGTAGCGAAATGAAGGGTGCATTGAAACTGGCCTACGTTGAGGTGGATTCGCTGATGACCCAGTTTGAATTTGCCAAGGAGAAGAGTGCTGAGCTTGAGAAGAAGAGCATCAACGCCCGCAACACGCTTACCCAGAAGGGCAATCAACTGCAGGCCGCAGCCAACAACTTCCAGCAGAAGCTGCAGAACAATGGCTTTACCAGCCGAGAGCAAGCCGAAGGCGTGCAGGCCGCACTGCAGCGTCAGCAGAACGACCTGGCTGCACTGCAGGCACGCCTGGAGAACGAACTGGCCAACGAGACTCAGAAATTCAATGTGGCACTGCGCGACTCACTCAACAATTTCCTTAACGAATATAATAAAGATAAGAAATACGACCTTATCTTAGCCAAAAGCGGTGACAACATTTTGTTGGCCAACCAGTCTCTCGATATTACGCAGGACGTTATCAACGGACTGAACAAACGCTACAAGAAAGGCACTGCCAGTGCTGAGAAGAAGACTGACAAGAAAGAAGACAAGAAGAAGGAAGAGAAGAAGTGATTCGGTTCCCTATAGCTAAGATAAACCTCGGTCTCAATGTTGTGGAGCGTCGGCCAGATGGCTACCACAACCTTGAGACCGTATTTCTTCCTGTAAGAATTATAGATGAGCTCGAAGTGACACCTATGGACGAAACCGCTCATTCGACTGTGGATTGCACACTGATTGTGCGGCCGATAGGTGGCATGAAGATTGATTGTGATGCCCAACAAAATCTGGTGGTAAAGGCATATAATTTGTTGAAGCATGATTTCCAAGAACTCCCTCGTGTATGCGCCACACTACACAAGCGCATACCTACCCAGGCAGGCATGGGGGGCGGCAGTAGCGATGGAGCCTGCATGCTGTCATTGCTTAACAGTCTTTTTTCGTTAGGATTAAGTCAACAGCAACTCATCGACTATGCAGCACGTCTGGGAGCCGACTGTCCTTTCTTCATTATAAACCGCCCTGCCTATGCCGAAGGTATTGGCGAGAAGCTTCACCCCATCAACCTTGATCTTAAGGATTGGTATCTCGCCGTGGTTCGTCCCAATATTCCCGTGTCTACAAAAGAGGCATTTTCGCTCATCACTCCCCAAAAACCAACGAAAAACTGCCGCGATATCGTGATGCAGCCCATAGAAACATGGCGCGACGAGCTTGTCAATGATTTTGAGCAAAGCGTGTTTGCCTTACATCCAGAAATCGCTGCCGTCAAGCAGCGGCTTTATGATATGGGGGCAACCTATGCAGCAATGAGTGGCAGTGGCAGTGCGGTCTTCGGTTTTTTTAAAGAGCCAATAGAACTGAATGCCGAATTTGAGAACATGTTTGTTTCGGTAGTAAAAATAGAATGATCGACACATCTGCATTTCAAGGAAAGACCGTTGCCTATGCTACGTTAGGCTGCAAGCTGAACTTCTCGGAGACTTCTACCTTTGGGAAAATGCTACAAGAGCTTGGCATGCGTCAGGCAGGCATAAGCGAGCAGGCCGACTTAGTGTTAGTGAACACCTGTTCGGTAACAGATGTTGCCGATCATAAGAGCCGACAGATCATACGCCGTTTGGCACGCAAGCACCCAAATGCCTTTGTTGTCGTCACTGGCTGCTATGCCCAGCTCGATGCCGAGAATGTTGCAAAAATAGAAGGTGTAGACCTGGTGCTTGGAGCCAACGAGAAAGCCAATCTCATACAGTATCTCTCTGATGCTTGGTCTGGCAGCATCGTTTCACCAAAATATTTCTCAGTAAAGACGAAAGACATCAAGTCTTTCGCACCCAGTTGTTCGCGTGGAAACCGTACACGCTATTTTCTGAAGGTTCAAGATGGCTGCGACTATTTCTGCACCTACTGCACCATACCTTTCGCCCGCGGCTTCAGTCGCAATCCAAGTATTGAGTCGCTTATAGCCCAGGCTCAACAGGCTGTCGTGGAAGGAGGAAGAGAAATTGTGCTCACTGGCGTGAACATTGGCGATTTTGGAAAGACCACAGGCGAGCATTTTATAGACTTGGTGAAAGCCCTTGATACAGTGGAAGGCATCTGCCGTTACCGCATCAGCAGTCTGGAACCGGATTTGCTCACCGACGAACTGATAGACTTCTGTGCCAAGAGCAAGACCTTCATGCCGCATTTCCACATACCCCTGCAAAGCGGCAGCGATACTGTCTTGTCGCTCATGCGCCGCCATTACGACACAGCACTTTTTGCCGAAAAGATTGATAGGATAAAAACGGCTATGCCCAGTGCATTTATTGGGGTAGACGTGATGGTGGGATGCCGTGGCGAGACACTTGAATGCTTTCAGGAAACATATCGTTTCTTAGAATCGCTGCCAGTCTCGCAGTTGCACGTTTTTCCTTATTCGGAACGTCCTGGCACTGCTGCCTTACGCATTCCTTTTGTGGTGAGTGAGCGCGACAAGAAGGAGCGAAGCCACATGCTGCTCAGTCTTTCCGACGAAAAGACGAAGGCTTTCTATGCTGCTCATATCGGGAAAGAGGCAGAGGTGCTGTTTGAAAAAGCCCCACGTGGTAAGGCCATGCATGGATTTACCCGCAATTATATTAGAGTGGAGCTATCTCCCGCCTTAGCCAAGCCCTCCTACGACAATCAATTGCTGACGGTACGCTTAGGAGATTTCAATCACGACAAAACGGCCCTTCAAGCAATTATCCTATAATCGCCCAACCCTCAACGCTCAACCCTCATGCCGAAAGTCGCAATTGTAATACTGAACTGGAATGGTGCCAAGATGCTGAAAAACTATCTGCCAAGTGTCTTGCGCTACTCAAGCGACGAGGCCGAGATATGGGTAGCCGACAACGCTTCGACTGATGAAAGCCTGTCGCTGCTTCGCCAGCATTTTCCTGAGTGTCATCTTCTGGTGTTGCAGAAAAACTGGGGATTTGCCGACGGTTACAACAAAGCCTTGGTACAGATAGAAGCAGAATACTATGTGTTGCTCAATAGCGACATCGAAGTGACCCATCACTGGCTGACACCCCTCATCGAATATATGGACAATCATCCTGAGGTGGCCGCCTGCCAACCCAAGCTGCTATCTATTGTCGACCGTGACAGTTTTGAGTATGCCGGTGCCTGCGGAGGATACATCGACCGTTATGGCTATCCATTCTGTCGTGGCCGCATATTCGATACGGTTGAGCACGACGATGGTCAGTACAATTATGTAGCCCCTGTTCTTTGGGCTACGGGTGCAGCACTGTTCATTCGCGCCTGCGACTACAAGGATTGCGGCGGTCTTGACGGTCGTTTCTTTGCCCATAACGAAGAAATCGACCTTTGCTGGCGGCTGCGCTTGCGTGGCCGACAGATTGTCTGCCTGCCTGAAAGTCAAGTCTACCATGTAGGTGGAGGCACGTTGCCTAAAAGTAATCCTATGAAGACGTTTTTGAATTTTCGCAATAACTTGACCATGCTTTATAAATGTCTGCCCGATGAAGAGTTGGCCCACGTCATGCGTGTGCGCTGGTTTCTCGACTATGTGGCTGCGTGGGAGATGCTTCTGCTGAAACACAGCTGGGGCGACTTTGCGGCCGTGTTTCGTGCTCGGAAAGCTTTCAAGAAATGGAAAAAAAATTTCCGTCACGACAGAGAAGCCATTCAGGCCAGTAGGGTGGTGAATAGCATCCCAGAGCATTATCGTTTTTCGCTGCTATGGCAATATTACGTGAAGGGACGCAAGCATTTTTCCGACTTGAAATAATACTCAACAATATTTTTAATAATTAAAACTAAAACTATTATGCAAAGTGATCCTAAGCAGTGTCTATACTGCACCAACAACCAGACGCTTCATGATTTGATGATTGAGATTTGTCCGCTCAAAGTGTCCCGTGCCTTCCTTTTCAAGGAGCAGACTTATCGTGGTCGGTGCCTTGTGGCTTACAATGGCCATGTGAACGACCTGAACGAGCTGACAGATGAAGAGCGCAATGACTTCATGGCCGATGTGACCCGGGTGACACGCGCCATGCAGAAAGCTTTCAACCCAGAAAAGATTAACTATGGCGCCTATAGCGACAAGCTTTCACATCTACACTTCCATCTGGCTCCGAAGTATGTCGATGGGCCAGACTATGGTGGTACCTTCCAAATGAATCCAGGCAAGGTGTATCTTTCAGATGTCGAGTATCAGGAGATGATTGACAAAATCAAGTCGTACCTTTAATGCTACTGCTTGGCGCCTTGCAGTCTTTTTAGCCTGCGTTTTGGCTCCGAAGCATTTGGGCAAAGCTCGAGCGCTTTCGCATAATTGCGAATAGCAGCATCTATCATCTGCTCCTCTTCGCATTCCTTTCCCAGCAGGGTATATTCAGCGGCAAGAAGTTTCAGCTTCTTGTCGCGTTCCTTTTTCTCTTGTTGCAATTTCTCGATTTCGGCCTTTTGACGGTTTATAATGCCCAATTTTCGTCGTATATAGCGTTGAGCTACAGGCTTCTCTATATCATATCGGCTATGTATGGCCTTGAAGAAATTTTCGAGGAAGGCTGTAAAGTCGCCTTTGTCGAAAGCGGTGATGGCATCGCGATACTCACGGTCGGCCTTGCCCTCCTGCATGGCTTGATTGATAAGTTGTGGGTTGTTGTAAAGGCGTGCGAACTGAACAACCTCGGCACGCACGAAAATGTCTTGCTTTCGAATGGGAGCCTTCAGAGTAATTCCCTGCAGCGAGGTGCAACGCGACAACGCCACATACGTCTGGCCTCCGGCGAAAACGCCACCAGTGAAGTCGATGCATACTTGCGAGAATGTCAATCCCTGGCTTTTATGCACAGTGATAGCCCATGCCAGGCGTAGCGGAAACTGCGTATAGGTGCCCAGTAGCTGTTCTTCTATCTTCTGCTCCTGTTCATTAAAAGTGTAACGCACGTTTTCCCAAACCTCTCGTTCAACAGCAAAATCGTTGCCCGCTTCATCGGCCACGGTTATGATACCCTGCTCTTCATCTATTTCGGCGACAATGCCCAACGTGCCATTGACCCACCTTTTCTCCTTATCGTTCTTGATGAAGATCACCTGTGCACCGGGTTTCACCTGCAGTTCCATAGGGGTTGGCAACGACGACTCGGGGAAATCGCCTTGGATACTGCCATGAAAGACGGTAGGTTGACCTTCGAGCTGGGCCAGCTGCTGCTCGTTGGTGTAGTCTACCACGTCACGCCGTGCAGCGAGAATAATACGAAGTCCCTCATCGTTTCTGACGTCTTGCGTTTCACATCTTGAGTTGATATCCTCCAAATCCTTTACAGTGGCCTGATTCTGGCGAATCCGGTCGAGCATGGCTATGAAGTGGTCGTCTTTCTGCCTATATACTTTGCATAGTTCTATCGACACGAGCTGCATTTTCTGCCATACCCTGGCATTGAAGAAATAGGCACTTTGGTAGAATGGGCGCAGTAGTTGCCGGTCGTCTTCTTTGAGCACGGGCTCCAACTGGTAAATGTCGCCTACAAGCAGCAGCTGCTTGCCACCGAAAGGCTCATCGTTGCGTGTATAAATACGTAGAACGCGGTCGATAAAGTCGATGATGTCGGCACGCACCATTGAGATCTCATCGATGATAATCAATTCTATTTCGCGTAGCAACTTGCGGTGCTCACTGGTATATTTCAGTGTCTCCTTGATATGGCGCCGGTCGTATCGGGTATCGTTGGGAAGGAGCGGGTGAAAGGGTAGGCGGAAGAAACTATGTAGGGTAGCCCCACCTGCATTGATGGCAGCAATGCCTGTTGGTGCAAGAATCACATGCTTTTTTTTCGTGTTCTTCGACACATAGCGCAAGAATGTGCTCTTGCCCGTACCAGCCTTTCCTGTAAGAAAGAGCGAACGACGGGTAAAATTCACAATCTGCAAAGCATCTTGCCACTCCTTATTGTCGAGGTCTAAATCCATGTCAGGGTGTGAAATTTTCTTTTTTCTCCGTGTTTGCAGGGGTAGCAGGTGTTGTCTCTGGTACATCCTCACTGGCTTTTTCCTGCCCAGGCTCTTCAACTATTTCCCTGCTCCGTTCTGCATCCCAGCCTCCTATACTGTCAGGATAGATGGTGTCTATAGGATTATGATAGTAGCTGGCACACTCGTACATGCTTGCATTTACGTCGAGATTGTTGGGTTGTGCAAATTTCCCACGATAATGCTTAAAAGCAGGATTGGAAAAAACTTGCTCGTAAAAAGCACCGCAAATGGGGAGAGCAGTCCGTGATCCCTGTCCCAGTGCTCCTGTCCGGAAGTGGATAGCCCTGTACTCACCGCCGACCCATGCACCGCAGACAAGTTTGGGCGAGACGCCGACGAACCATGCATCGGAATGGTTGTTCGACGTACCGGTTTTTCCACCAAAGTCGGTATCGTCAAAAGAGCGCACATAGTGCCACATATTCATGCTGGTTCCACCGGGCTCGCGCATACCAGCCATGAGCATGCGCTGCATGAGGAAAGCCGACCTGTAGCTGATGGCCTCGCGGGTCTCGGTGGGAGCCTTGAATATTTCATTGCCATCGCGGTCGAGCACGGCAGTCACAAGGATAGGGCGGTCGTGCATCTTGCCATCGTTAGCCACCGTGCAATAGGCGTTGACCAATTCAAGCAGCGTGACATCGCTTGAGCCTAACGGCAACGATGGGGTAGGGGCGAGCTTGCTTTTAATGCCCATGTCATGGGCTGTCTGGGCAATTTTCTTCACGTCGAGTTCTTGTCCCAACTTCACTGCAATCGAGTTCACGCTTTGGGCAAAGGCTGTCTTTAAGGCCATGTTAGCCCCAGTGAAATATCCATTCGCGTTGGTAGGTGCCCAGGTAGTTTCCATTCCCTTGGCAGGGTCATATGCCTGAATGGCCACGTAGCTATCTCGCCGTCTATCGCAAGGGGTCAGTCCTTGGTTCATGGCTTCGGTATATACGAAGAGCTTGAACGTGCTGCCTGGCTGTCGCATGGCCGTCACTTTGTCGTATTTCCAGGTGTCGAAATCTACATCGCCCACCCAGGCCTTCACATACCCTGTCTGTGGCTCGATGGCCACGAAGCCGCAGTGCATGAAATGTTCCATATAGCGGAGCGAGTCCATTGTCGACATTTCTGTTTCAAATTTGCCATCATAGCTGAAAAGCTTCATGGGGTGGGGGCGGTTCATATAGGCCCAAACAGAATCGGGGGCATCGGGGAACCGTTTCTCCAAGTATTTGAAAACAGGCAGTTTGCGCGCTATGTTTTCAATAAAATTGGATATCTCCTGATGGTGTTCATCTTGCCAGGGTGGGGTAGTGCCCCAATGTTCATTGAAGCGCTTTTGAAGAATTGCCATCTGGTCCCAAGCTGCCTTCTCGGCCGCTTTCTGCATGCGCGTATCTACGGTTGTGTATATTTTCAGACCATCGGTATAAAGGTCTACCCCCTGTTCTGCGCACCAGTCCTTTAGGTAGTCGCCTAACTCTTCCCTGAAGTAAGTGGCCAGTCCGTCGTAGATGTTCTCGACATTGTAGTCGAGCGTGATCTCTTTTTGCTTCAGCGAGTCGCATTGGGCTTGGTCTATATGGTTGTGCTTCAGCATCAGGTCGAGCACCACATTGCGCCGTTTGGCACTGTTGTCGGGGTGTAGCCGGGGATTATAATAGGTGGTAGCTTTCAGCATGCCTACCAAAATGGCAGCCTGGTCGGGCGTGAGGTCGCGGGGACTGATGCCGAAATATGTCTTGCAGGCAGTCTTGATGCCAAACGAATTGCTGCCAAAATCCACTGTATTGGCATACATGGTAAGAATCTCTTCCTTAGTGAAGTTTGCTTCAAGTTTTACAGCGGTAATCCACTCTTTGCTCTTCATTACAAGCATCTTGAGTCCTGGCACCTCGCCAAGAAGCCCAGTAGAATATTCTGTTCTTACGCGGAAGAGATTTTTTGCCAACTGCTGTGTGATGGTCGAAGCACCCCGTGCATCGTGATGAATCACGTAGTCTTTCAATGCAGCAAAGAAAGCTTGGAAGTCGATGCCAAAATGATGATAGAAGCGTTCGTCTTCTGTATCGATAAGGGCTTGCCAAAACACGGGGTTCACGTCCTCATAGGTTACAGGAGTGCGGTTTTCGCTAAAGAACTTGCCAATGAGCACCGAGTCGGCACTATAAATCTCTGAAGCCTGTGCAGGCTTTTTGTTGAGAATAGTGTACATGCTTGGCGAACGTCCGAACAACCAAAGGAAATTGTTGTCGACAGCCAGCAGATAAAGCATGATGGCCACAACAAAGGTGACAATGGCAGAAAGCAATTTGACATACCAAGGACGTCCACGGTAGAACCAACGATACCCTCTCCACACACTTCCCAACGCATGCAGTGTTTTTCCCACAGGCCCACGTTCTTTCTTCCTATTCTCTTTGCTCTCCATAGCAGCTTTCAATATAGTTGATTATTTTTTCTTCTTGATTGGGTTGAAACCACGCCATCTGCTCATCACGCTTAAACCATGTAAGTTGCTTGCGGGCATAGCGGCGTGTGTTTCCTTTTAGGCGTTCCACCGCCTCTTCAAACGTCCACACTCCATCCAGATAGGCGAACATCTCCTTGTAACCCACCGTGTTGAGTGCGTTTAGTTCTCTTTTGGCCAGAAGGCTTCTGGCTTCTTCCAGAAGCCCTTTGGCTATCATCTTGTCCACCCGGTCATTAATACGTGCATAAAGTTCCTCCCGGTTTCGGTTCAGGCCAATTTTCAGAATGTTAAACGGCCGTTGCTTCTGACCATTTGTGCGGAACGAGGTATAGGTACGCCCTGTCATCAGGCAGATTTCCAAGGCATGTACCACGCGTCGCGGATTTTTGTGGTCTACGATGGCATAGTGTTCCGGATCGAGTACTTTTAATTCCTCGCAGAGCCGTTCCAGGCCTTCATCATTCAGGCGTTGCTTTAGCATATTGCGCGTTTGGTCGTCTACGGTAGGAATGTCGTCTATACCATTGCACACGGCATCGATATACATCATCGAACCGCCACTGAGAAGCGCCAAATCGCTCTTCTGAAACAAGTCTTCGAGCAATTTCAGCACTTCGGTCTCATACATTGAGGCGTTATAATAGTCGGTCAGCGAAAGCGTACCAACAAAATAATGCCGCACCTGCAGCAATTCTTCTTCGGTAGGTGCGGCAGTACCAATCTTCAGCTCGCGATAAATTTGTCGGCTGTCGGCATTGATGATGGGTATTCCGAAATGTCGGGCTAAATCAAGGCACAGTGCTGTCTTGCCTACGGCAGTAGGCCCCGTTATCACGACCAACGTCTTTTTCATTTAGCTACGACCGCCAATTACCTAATGATTCCCCGCTTCGAGTTTTCTATAAACGTGCAGATATAGTCTACCTCTTTAGAATCGGGATATTTGGCTCGTGCTTCGGCGATGCCATCCTTCAAGATGCCTTGAGCATAGATGATACGATAAGTATCATGAATGATTTCTATTGTCTCGTTGGAAAAACCACGCCGACGCAGGCCTATAAGGTTGATACCGGCAAAGCGGATAGGCTCTTTGCCTGCGATGACATAGGGGGGAATGTCCTGGCTCGTTCGGCTTCCGCCTTGCACCATGACGTAGCCACCAATGTTGTTGAATTGGTGTACGAGCACTTCAGCCGATATAATCGCATTGTCGTCGACCACCACTTCTCCCGCAAATTTCGTCGAGTTGCCTATAATACAGCCATTGCCTATCACGCAATCGTGGGCTATGTGCATGTTTTCCATCAGCAGATTGCCAGAACCTACTATGGTCTTGCCTTTCGAGGCGGTGCCCCGACTGATGGTTACGTTCTCTCGGATAGAGTTGTTGTCGCCTATCACGCAAAGCGATTCTTCGCCTTTGAACTTCAAATCCTGCGGTTTGGTCGAGATGCTGGCACCTGGAAAAAACTCATTGCCCGAGCCAATGCGTGCTCCTGTGTGAATGGTCACACTGTTCAGCAAATGATTATTGTCGCCCATCTCCACATTGGCATCTATCACGCAAAATGGGCCTATCACGTTGCCGTCGCCCAGCTTTGCCTCCGGCGAAACCACAGCTAAGGGGTGTATCTGATTCATTTTGTTATTTTTCGGTTTGCTTCATTAATATTTGTACACTCGGCACTTCCTTCTACTTGTTTTTCACGATCTGCGCTGTAAAGGTGGCTTCACTCACCACATGGTCACCCACAAACACATATCCCTTCATCGAGCTGACACCATGGCGTACAGGGGCAAGCAGCTCAACCTTGAAGAGAAGAGTGTCGCCTGGAACCACCTTTTGTCTGAACTTCACACCATCTATCTTCATGAAGTAGGTGCTCCAGCGTTCTGGTTCCTCAACCGTATTCAGCACCAACAGACCGCCACACTGAGCCATGGCTTCAATCTGGAGGACACCGGGCATGACGGGTTCTTGCGGGAAATGACCTTGGAAGAAAGGTTCATTGGCTGTTATGTTCTTCAGGCCGACAATGCTGGTGGGACCAATCTCTATCACTTTGTCGATCAGTTGCATAGGATACCGATGGGGTAGCAATTCACGAATACGGTTCACGTCCATGACCGGTTCCTCGTTTGGATCGTAGAAAGGAGCTTGGATTTCATGTTTGCGAATCTCTTTGCGCATCTCGCGCGCAAACCTATTATTTATAGTATGTCCAGGGCGGGTAGCAACAATGCGCCCCTTGATAGGCTTGCCTATTAAGGCCATGTCGCCTATGATGTCGAGAAGCTTGTGGCGTGTGCACTCGTTTTCCCACATCAGTGGCTTGTGCTGAATATAGCCCAGCTCGCTGGCATCACGGTGCTCCACGTGCAACATGTCGGCAAGCATGTCGAGGCGTTCCTGGGTGGTCTGCCGTTCATAGATGACGATGGCATTGTCTAAATCGCCTCCTTTTATCAGATTGGCCTGCAGCAATGGCTCTATGTCGCGCACAAAGACAAAGGTGCGTGCACGCGCTATCTCATCGGCATATTTGGCAGGATTATCGAGCGTGGCGAACTGGCTGTTGATGAACTTCGATTCAAACGAGCACATGGCTGTAATCGAGAACTCGTCATCGGGCAGCAAGGTGATACACGAGCCTGTTACTTCATCCTTCACCTCAATCTTTTTCCGAATGACGTACCAGTCTTTCGGCGCATTCTGCTCTTCGGAACCTATCTCGATGATTTTCTCAACATATTTTATTGCCGAACCATCCAAAATGGGAAATTCCGGTCCATTTACCTGGATTAAACAGTTGTCAACGCCCAGCGCATACAGGGCCGACAGGGCATGTTCTACAGTTGATACGCGCACATCGCCTTTTCCAAGGACCGTTCCGCGCTGCGTGTCGACCACATTTTCGGCAACGGCATCAATGATGGGCATCCCCTCTACGTCAATGCGCTGAATCTTGTAGCCATGATTCTCGGGGGCTGGATTAAATGTCACAGTGAGGCTAAGACCTGTGTGCAGTCCTTTTCCACAAAGAGAGAAACTGCCTTTCAGTGTTTTCTGCTTCATATATCTTTAATTATTTATTTTCAATTTTAGTTCTTCTAATTCCTTGCGCAGGCTGTTCAGCTCCTTGTACATATCAGGAAGTCGACGGAAAATGGCCTGCGACTTGAAGTAGGGCGTAGGCTCCATTGGCGGTGTGCCAATGAGCGTCTGATTGGCCTTGATGGAACTGGGAACGCCCGACTGGGCTCCCAGATTCACATGGTCGCCTATGCTGATGTGACCGGCAATGCCCACCTGACCGCCAAACATGCACCACGAGCCAACTTTGGTGCTGCCAGCAATGCCTACCTGTGCCGACATCACCGTGTTTTCGCCAATCTCGCAGTTATGGGCCACCTGAATCAGGTTGTCAAGCTTCACACCCTTATGAATAACGGTCTGGCCCATGGTCGAACGGTCTATACAGGTGTTGGCACCTATCTCGACATTGTCTTCTATCACCACAATGCCTATTTGAGGTATCTTGTCGTAGCCTTCGGGATTAGGAGCAAAGCCGAAACCGTCGGCACCAATCACAGAACCTGCATGAACGGTGACTTTGTTTCCCAGCCGACAACCTTGATAGATGGTTACGTTGGGATAAACAATGCAACCAGCTCCCAGCATGGCGCCGTCACCAATCACAGCGTGAGGGAAAATTTGAGAACCGTCGCCAATCACGGCGCCATCGCCTATGCAGGCAAAGGCTCCAATAAATACGTCTTTTCCAATAGTGGCCTTAGATGAAACAAAGGCTAAAGGGTCTATGCCAGTCTTGCGAGGTTTCATTTGTTCATAAATCTGGAGCAATTTGGCCACGGCCTCATAGGCATTGGGCACACGAATGAGCGTTGCGCTTACGGCATGCTCCAGCAAAAGATCCTCATTTACAAGTACGATGGTCGACTTCGTGTCGTAAAGATAGTGAGTGTATTTGGGATTGGAAAGAAAGGATATGGCACCTTCCTGACCTTCCTCGATCTTTGCAAAAGTGCAAACGGCAGCATTTTCGTTGCCTTCAACTCGGCCTCCAATAAGCTGAGCGATTTGTTTGGCAGTAAATTCCATATAAATGGTCCCTGAAAAAAGGGAGTGAGAGGCTGAACAAGCGGACATCGCCCCACATCAATTATAAAACATTTTTTGAAAGGGCCTGCGCCTGTTCAGACCCCGTACTCACTCATGAAATGGGTTTAACACTTTGCAAAGTTAGGCAATTTTATTGAAAACTCATGTATGTGAATCGATATTTTCGTATTTTTTTAGAAAATAAGTGTTCTATAAATAATTATGCGTAAGTTTTTGTGCAATTAAGGTCGTTTTATAAAGCAAATCAGGAGCTAAGTGAATGAATAAACAAAAATGACTTGAATCGTGATTATGATAAATAGAAAATGCTTCGATAGGGCAATTGTAAAAATAATTCATAAAAAACAGCATCCTCGTTACCATCTATTCTAGAATTTCTCAACCACCAAAATTCTTAAGCTAATATGATTGTGCGTGAAAGAAAAAAAACTTCGTGATATGAGACTGTCACCAGATTTTATAATTCAGCCTTCTTTGGGTCGCAATCTAGCATACATTGCAAGCCAATGAAGGCTGAATTGATTCGCAATTCATTTTGAATTGCAACCTAATTTATACTCCGTTGTCTAAGTGATTATTTCCCAAAAAACATCGGTAATTTATATCTATTTGAAAACCAACCGAATACAAACTTTCTCGTATTTTAAAAATATCAGCCAAGAGGCAATTTCTTGACCGCCGTTCAAATCTCAGCCAGGCATTTGTCCTGATTATTCATATAAGCAGCGAGACTTTAGGGCTACTTTTTCAAATTTCTCAAGTCAACATGGCAAAAATCAGAAAAAAATAAGTACCTTTGCAAACCTAAAATAAATTGAGATTATGCCAGAAGATAATAACGGACGCCGGAAAAACTATCGCCAACAGGCGCTAGACAATACCTATGGACACCTGCAACCACAGGCGCTCGAGGTAGAACGAGCAGTGCTTGGTGCCTTGCTCATAGATAAAGACGCCTATGCCGTGGTTTGCGAAATGCTCTATCCGGAGAGTTTCTACGAGCCACGCAATCAAATGATTTATGCGGCCATACGCGACTTAAGTTTGGAAGAAAAGCCTGTCGACCTGCTAACCGTGACCGAACAGTTGTCAAAGAAAGGACAGCTTGAAGAGGTCGGCGGCCCTGCCTACATTGCCGAAGTATCGTCGCGGGTGGCTTCGAGTGCCCATGTGGAGTACCACTCCCGCATCATCGCCCAGAAATTCTTAGCCCGTCAGCTCATCTCGTTTGCAAGTGTCATTGAGACGAAGGCTTTCGACGACACCATCGATGTAGATGAACTCATGCAAGAGGCCGAAGGCTCGCTCTTCGAACTTTCGCAGAAAAACATGAAGAAAGACTACACGCAGGTGGACCCTGTCATCAAAAATGCGATGGACGTGATCATGAAGGCAGCCGAAAATACCGACGGATTGACGGGTGTGCCCACAGGCTATCATAAACTCGACGACATGACCTCTGGATGGCAGTCGTCTGACCTGGTCATCATTGCAGGACGCCCCGCCATGGGTAAGACTTCATTTGCCCTCTCGTTGGCCAAGAATATTGCGGCCGACTATAAGGTGCCCATCGCTTTCTTCTCTCTCGAGATGTCGAACGTGCAGCTGGTGAACCGACTGATTTCAAACGTATGCGAAATACAAGGTTCTCACCTGCAAAGCGGACAGCTGACACCCGATGAATGGGACCGACTTGACAAACGCATCAACGGCCTATACGGTGCCCCACTCTATGTCGACGACACCCCTGGCCTCTCAGTCTTTGAACTGCGCACGAAGGCCCGTCGACTGGTTCGCGAACATGGCGTGAAGATTATCATGATAGACTATCTGCAACTGATGAATGCCAATGGCATGCGCTTTTCTTCACGTCAGGAAGAAGTGTCAACTATCTCACGTTCGCTGAAGGGATTAGCCAAGGAATTAGACATACCCATTCTTGCGTTAAGTCAGCTGAACCGTGGTGTAGAATCGCGTGAAGGATTAGAAGGTAAACGGCCACAACTGAGCGACTTACGCGAATCGGGCGCTATTGAGCAAGATGCCGATATGGTACTCTTTGTGCATCGTCCAGAATACTACCACATCTATCAAGATGACAACGGACGCGACTTGCATGGCATGGCACAGATCATCATTGCCAAGCACCGTAAGGGTGCAACCGGCGATGTGCTCCTCACCTTCCGAGGCGAGTTTACCCGTTTCGAAAATCCCGAAGAGACGCGCTTGAATCATAGGGCACCGCAGCAGGGAGGAGAGATTATTGGATCGAAAATCAATGGCGAGGATTCGGGGGCTTTCCCCGACAGCTTTGGCGGATTCGATGGGGGCGCTCCCCTACCCCCCCCTTCCAACAATGGCGACGTACCATTTTGAGCACTATTGCTAAATTTCCTTAATCTCCGAAAAAGCATACCTTGTTTTAGGTACTTTTTCGGGATTATTTTGTAATTTTGCATCGAAATTTGTGATTAGAGTCACAATATTTATTTTTTCAAATAAGTTATGATATATTCTAAGGAAGTAGAAAACATGTGTGTTGTGGCCAAAGGCCCCAACCACGGTCCTGCACCCATTCCCGAAGAGGGCAAGTGGATTCAGGCCAAAGAGATTAAAGACATTTCGGGCTATACCCATGGTATTGGTTGGTGCGCTCCTCAGCAGGGTGCCTGCAAACTGTCGCTCAACGTGAAGGACGGCGTGATTCAGGAGGCTCTCGTCGAGACCATCGGCTGCACGGGCATGACTCACTCGGCTGCCATGGCCAGCGAAATTCTGCCTGGCAAGACCATTCTGGAGGCCCTGAACACTGACCTGGTTTGCGATGCCATCAACACCGCTATGCGTGAACTGTTTCTGCAGATTGTATACGGTCGCACGCAGAGCGCCTTCTCTGAGGGTGGTCTGGTCATCGGAGCCGGCTTGGAAGACCTGGGCAAGGGCCTGCGCTCTCAGACGGGTACGCTCTATGGCACTGTTGCCAAGGGCACACGCTATCTGGAGCTGACCGAGGGTTACATCACGAAGCAGTTCCTCGACAAGGACAATCAGGTGTGCGGCTACGAGTATGTGCACCTGGGCAAGATGATGGAGGCCATCAAGGACGGCATGGACGCCAACGAAGCCGTGAAAAAGTTCACAGGCAGCTATGGCCGCACCACCGCCGAGCAGGGAATTGTTAAGGCTATTGACCCACGTAAAGAGTAAAGGAGGAAACAGAATATGATTAGAAAAGTATCATTCGAGAGCTACGAGCGTCGCATCAACCAGGTGCTGGCCGCTCTGAAGGAGAACGGCATCAATAGCATAGAAGAAGCCAACGAAATTTGCGAAAAGGCTGGCGTGGACCCCTACCAGATGTGCGAGGAGACGCAGCGCATCTGCTTCGAGAATGCCAAGTGGGCATACGTATGCGGTGCTGCCATCGCTATTAAAAAAGGAGTGAAGAGCGCTGCCGAAGCTGCAGAGGCCATCGGCATCGGTCTGCAGAGTTTCTGTATCCCCGGTTCTGTGGCCGACGATCGTAAAGTGGGCCTGGGTCATGGCAACTTGGCCGCCCGTCTGCTTCGCGAGGAGACCGAGTGCTTCGCTTTCCTGGCCGGTCACGAGAGTTTCGCTGCCGCCGAAGGTGCCATCAAGATTGCCGAGAAGGCCAATAAAGTTCGCAAAAAGCCCCTTCGCGTGATTCTGAACGGTCTGGGTAAGGATGCGGCTATGATTATCAGCCGTATCAACGGCTTCACTTATGTTCAGACCCAGTTCGACTACTATACTGGCGAAGTGAAGGTGGTGAAGGAAGTGCCCTATAGCGATGGTCCTCGCGCCAAGGTGAAGTGCTACGGTGCTGATGACGTGCGCGAAGGCGTGGCTATTCTGTGGAAGGAGAATGTCGACGTGTCGATTACCGGCAACTCGACCAATCCCACTCGCTTCCAGCACCCAGTAGCCGGAACCTACAAAAAGGAGCGCGTGCTGGCTGGCAAGCCTTACTTCTCGGTAGCCTCTGGTGGTGGCACTGGCCGCACCCTGCACCCCGACAACATGGCTGCCGGTCCTGCTTCATACGGCATGACCGACACGCTGGGCCGTATGCACAGCGACGCCCAGTTCGCCGGTTCTTCGTCGGTGCCCGCACACGTTGAGATGATGGGCTTCCTCGGCATTGGCAACAACCCCATGGTGGGTGCTACTGTATCTATAGCCGTCGAAATCGACCTTGCTCTGAACAAAAAGTAAACAACCTTTATTTATATTTAATTAATTAAGTGGGAGGTAACTCACAGTAATTGTTGTGATTATCTCCTACTTTTATCTTTCTTTATGTACAAACCACTTTTCCAGCAGCGCGAAGTAATCGTCTTCCACCAGTTTCAGCGGAAGGGTTACTCGCTCTTTGCCTGTCTGGGCCGCGAAGTGCTCATCTCCGTACTGAGCGTGGCTACCCTCTCCTCTACGAAGGCGGCCAGCATCAGCGATGAGGTGTGGCGAACCGATTCGGCCGAGACCACAAAGACCGTATGGCTCAGCGACGTAGGCGTCACGGGGTCGCGCGCTCCGCTTGCACAGAGTCAGGCGGCGAGAATGGTAACTGTACTGAGCCGCGAGGAGATTGCGCAGGCGCCAGTACAAAGTGTTAACGATTTGCTGAAGTATGCCGTTGGCATCGACGTGAGGCAGCGAGGAACATTTGGCTCGCAGACCGACGTCTCGGTGCGTGGAGGCACGCAAGAGCAAATCACAATTCTGCTTAATGGCATCAATATCTGCGATCCGCAGACGGGGCACAACGTGCTCGACTTGCCTGTCCAGCTCAGCGAGATTGTGCGCATAGAGGTCCTTGAAGGACCTGCCGGCCGTACCTATTGCACGTCGTCGCTGGTAGGAGCCATCAACATCGTGACACGTCCTGACCGTAAACAGGGAGCCGACGTTGCGCTTGAAACTGGTTCGTATGGCTATGGGAAAGCCAGCATGAGGGCCAACATAAAGCAGGGCCACTGGAACAACCAACTGAGTGGCAGCTACAGCCGAAGCGATGGCTACAGCCGTGCTGCCAGCGGAAAGCTGAATACCGACTATAGCGGTTCGAAGGCTTTCTATCAAGGCGAATACGATGACGAGCAGGTGCGCCTAAGCTGGCATCTGGGCCTGGCCGACAAAGGATGGGGTAGCAGCACTTTTTACGCTTCACCTAAATGGCAGGCCGATGACCAATACGAGCACACGACAAAACTGTTTACTGCCATACAGGCCGAGACGAAAAAGGGAATCATCCATTTTCAACCCAGTATATACTGGAACCAGCACCGCGACCGATATGAGGGATATCGAAACCAGCCCGAACGCATGAAATATAACTATAACCGATGCGACGTTTATGGCGTCAACCTGAACAGTTATTTCGACTGGATAGCCGGACGAA
The DNA here is from genome assembly GCA_946406555.1 of uncultured Prevotellaceae bacterium. GTDB lineage: Bacteria > Bacteroidota > Bacteroidia > Bacteroidales > Bacteroidaceae > Prevotella. The sequence continues at coordinate 24,038 of CAMJLB010000028.1, forward strand.
CCGCTTTTGGGGCTGAGCTGAGAAATGAGGATTTGGTTAGTGGCAACCTGGGTGAGACACTCTTTCAAACTCACCACATCAGCGGAACTAACCGTGATTATACACTGGCCATAAACCGCACCAACATTTCTGCGCATCTGGAGCATAACATAATCTTGAAGCGACTTACAGTATCGGCTGGTTTCGTTGCGGTTAAGAGTTCATGGAGTTCTATGAACATGAGCATCTACCCTGGCATCGATGCAAGTTATTGGATTCTTGGAGACAAACATAAATCGACGAAAATGAAAGTCTTCGCCTCCTACAATTCATCGTTGCGATTACCATCATTCACCGAAATGTACTATAAGTTACAAGGCTATGCCGCCGATCCGCACCTAAAACCAGAGGAAATGCAGGCAGTGGAAATAGGGGCACAGTTTGTATCGAAAACCGTTGAGGCCAAGACTTCCCTTTATCATCACCACGGGAAGAACATGATAGACTGGATTATGGATACTTCGCAGGGCGAAAATTCCATTTGGAAAAGTGTAAATCACACGAAGATAAACTCTTACGGTTTAGAGACAAACCTAAGATTGAACCTGCAGCAGCTTATGAGCAGGCAAAACGTTTTGAAATCGTTCGGACTATCTTATAGCTACATCAATCAAGACAAAGACTTGGAGCCAAACATTGTTTCGCAATATGCACTGGAATATTTGAAACACAAACTGGTTGCCAGCCTGCAGCTGAACATTTGGCATCGACTAAGTGCAGGTCTGCACTGGCGATGGCAGGACCGCGTGGGCACCTATACAGACTTCAAAGGGGAGGTGAAGAGCTATCGACCGTATTCATTGCTTGACGCAAAGTTGACATGGAACGCAGATAATTACAAAATCTATGCCGAGGCGAACAACGTACTGAATTACAAAGACTACGTTGACTACGGCAATGTTCCACAGCCTGGTACTTGGATTGTTGTAGGAGCCCGCATTCATTTCAAGTACTAAATTCCGATTCCATATAGAAAAAATACACGAGCACTCGCATCTGGGGCGAAGTGCTCGTGTATCGTTAGCTATCGAAGAAATTCAGTTAAAGATTTTCTTTCTACTCAGTCTTTGCAGCTCTTTTACGAGGCTTCTTCTCGGCCGCCTCTTTCGGCTCCAGTTTCTCCAGTTTAGCCTTCAGACGAGTAATCTCCTTGTCCTTCATCTCTATCTCATCTCCTTGATTGCGAATTGTGGTGAGCAGCGAGTTCAGTTCCTCGTTGTCTATTTCCAGAGGATAGAGGGCATTTACACGGTTGATAAAGTCGCCTAGGATATTCATGTAGTTGGTGAAGGCATCAAATGGACCACTGTAAATACCACGGTCGAGTCCCACATTGGAGGGCTTGGTGGTCATGAATCGGAAGTTGTTGCTGGCCTGCAGGTAGTCCCAGTCTTGCATGATACGGGGATCCTGGGCGATGAGCAGACGGTCAGCCACAGAGTAGAGCTTCTGGAAAGCCTCACGCTGCATGGCATTGCCAAGCCAGCACGATACATCGCGTTCCTCGTCGACCCAGCTCAGCGTATCGGGAACGTCGAGCTGGCCCACGCTCTTCACCTTCATGCAGATTTCGGTAGGTGTAGAGAAAGTGATTCCCCTCTGCTTGGCCTGTGCAGGCAGCGCCTTGAGGAAGTCGAGAATGTTAGACGACAGAGGCTGGGCGATGCCCAGAGCCGAGAGTTCCATGAAGATATTGATAATCTGCTCTTCCTCGGGCAGGCGGGCGATGCGGTCGATGTAGGCATCGGCGAAGAGAGGATAGCCCTCCCACTCGGCATTGTTAAAGCGAAGCGAGATGTCATCGCTCAGTTCCACGTCGCGCAGCAGCAACTTCAGGTCGGGAGCCATGTTGCAGTTGTATACATAGTGGGGGCTCTTCCAGCCAAGCACGTGCTTGGCACCCTCGGTGAGCATGCCCTTGAAGCCCAGTGCGGCAATCTGTGCACCGATATCGTCGCTATAGATGAGCGATGAGTTGCGGGCCACCTTCGGCTCCTGTCCGAAGTACTCTTTGATTTTCTGCACCTGCTTCTTCATGTCGCGGGCAAAGCTCTCCTCATTGGCCAGCGATGAGAGACCGTGGCTGTAAGGCTCGGCAAGGAACTCCACACAGCCTGTCTCGTTTAGCTCCTGCAGTTTCTCAAGCACCTGAGGGGCGTGCATCTCGAGCTGCTCGATGCCGGTGCCCGAAAGCGAGAAGGCGACCTTGAAGTACTGACCGTTGTCCTTTATCATCTGGAGCAAGGTGTTCAGCGCTGGCATATAACTACGCTCCGCAATGTCGCTGATGCTACGCTCGTTCTCATAGTCATCGTAGTAATAATGGTCGGTACCGATGTCGAAGAAACGGTAGCGCTTCAGATGGATAATCTGATGTATTTCAAAATATAAGCAAATTGTTTTCATTTTTTTTGTAATTTCGTTTTTTTCGATGTTCCTTTATTCCGGTATCACGGTATTCCGTTGTTTCGTCGAGAGAGTTTATTCTTCCCATCCCAAGGTCCTGCGGTAGAGCGTGCGGATCCAGCGTCCCACCTTTTCCCAGGTAATCTGGTCGACCTCGTTCTTGCCTTCTTCTTTCAGGTAGTTGAAGAGCGACTCATTGGCACAGATGCTGTAGATTGCATCGGCCAGTCCGTGCACGTCCCAGTAGTCTACCTTGATACAATTGTTCAGTATTTCGGCGCAGCCACTCTGTTTTGAAATAATCGAGGGGGTGCCGCACTGCATGGCCTCCAGTGGCGATATGCCGAAGGGTTCCGAGACCGAAGGCATCACATAGACATCGGAGTCTTTCAGGCACTCGTATACCTGTTTACCACGCATGAAACCGGGGAAGTGGAAGCGGTCGGCAATGCCGCGCTCAGCAGCCAGATAAATCATGGCATCCATCATGTCGCCCGATCCTGCCATGCAGAAGCGAACGTTACGGGTGCGGTGCAGCACCATGTTGGCAGCCTCGACGAAGTACTCGGGGCCTTTCTGCATGGTGATACGTCCCAGGAAAGTTACGATTTTCTCCTTGCCCGTATGGTCGGGACGCGGAATGTCCTGATACTCCTGCGGCAGAGGATAGACGGCGTTGTGAACGGTGAAGCACTTACGGGGATCCTGATGATACTGATTGATGACCGTCTGTCGTGTCAGCTCCGATACACACATGATGCAGTCTGCATTGTCCATACCGTTTTTCTCGATGGAGTAGACGGTGGGGTTCACCTTTCCGCGCGAGCGGTCGAAGTCGGTAGCGTGAACGTGAATGCACAATGGCTTGCCGCTCACCTGCTTGGCGTGAATACCCGCAGGGAAGGTGAGCCAGTCGTGGGCGTGAATGATGTCGAACTCCTCAGTGCGGGCCACCTGTCCGGCAATTATTGAGTAGTTGTTAATCTCCTCGTGCAGGTTGCCGGGATAGCCGCCTGCAAACTCCATGCAGCCCAAGTCATTGACGTTCATATAATTGAAGTCGGCATAGATATGCTCGCGCAGTTTGAAGTAGTAGTCGGGATCCATAATATTGCCCACACGTTGCTTCACATAGTCATAGTCCACATCGCGCCAGGCTATGGGCACGGCGTTCATGGCAATGATGCGAGCAGCATGCTGACTCTCGTCGCCGAAGGGGTGAGGCAGACAGAGCGCAATCTCCATATCGCCCTGGGCCTTCAGTCCTTCAGATATACCATAATTAGCAGTGGCGAGTCCACCAAACACATGAGGAGGATACTCCCATCCAAACATTAAAACTTTCATAGTCGTTCCTCCTTATTTTTGATATGAATATTTCTCCAGCAGTTTCATTGTGCGCAGAATCTCGGCCACATTCATGGCAAACGACATGGCGCCGCGTCCATGGAAGGGCGGGTTGCCGTCGAAGAGTTCCGAGATGGTGCCGATGGCATGGTAGTCAATCTCGTCTTCATAGCCCACCATCTGCCGTTCTACGAAGGACAGGCGTGTGCGCTTGTAGAGCTTCAGACAAGCCTCCATATAGAAGCCACCCAGCCACGGCCAGGCTGTGCCCTGATGGTAGGCATAATCGCGTTGCGTCTGAGGCCCCACATACATAGGATTGTATCCGCCACTCTTTGGCGAGAGCGAACGTAGTCCCTTCGGGGTGAGCAGCTCACGCG
>CAMJLB010000029.1 GCA_946406555.1 uncultured Prevotellaceae bacterium
GCGGAGATTTGCCCTGTCGGGCAAGCGGGCTGGCACGGGGCCTGCCCCTACAATTAAACACGAAGACACGAAGACACAAAGGGCTACGCATATTACAAAACCAAATTACATGTTTATGCAAGGCGAGTTTTTCGATTTTCAAGACATTTCTTTTTTGCGTTTTAGCGCGGCCCACCCGTCGCTTTTCCTGTCCTTCGGGCGCAGCAGTCATGGGTTTTGCGGCTATTCAGCCTGTTTGGCTTCATCTCCGTCTCCTTCGAGGTGGAGTGTCTGGAATTGCCTTCAGCTATGTTGGCAGGCACCGAGCGCGCCGCCTGCGTCATCTGGTCGAACTGGCGGCCACAGGGGTCGTTGGCCAGGGTCAGGTAACGGGTGCAGAAGTCTTGGGTAGACAGCTGTATGACGTTTCCCAGAATCCAGGTGTCGAGCCAGTAATAGCTGAAGCTTCTTATTTCTATCATTGCTTTTTCTTTTTTTGTTGTTTATTTTTTTCGGGATTACGGGATTACGGAATACCGGGATTCCGCCAGCGGGAAACCGGAATCACGGAATACCGGGATTCCGCCAGCGGGAAACCAGGCGGCCCCTTTACTTCACCACGACCTTGCGGCCGTCGCGGATATAGATACCCGGCCGGGGCGTGGCCACCGTGCGCCCGCTGAGGTCGCGCAGCGGCCCGGCGGTAGACACGCGACGGCCTCCCATCACCTCGCTGATGCCACTGGTGGGCGAGAGGGGCACCTTGGCCAGGTCCATGCCGTTGCCCAGGTAGTAGGCCCCGACGTTGTTAGGCTGGTTGTAGCCCACCTGCTGGTGAATGGTCTGCATGTAGTAGGTGTGGTCGCTCATGAGGTAGGGCAGCTTATGGTCGGTGGCATACCAGGTGGCGAAGACCTTCAGGTTGTTGAGCTTCGTGGCGTCGGGCACGATGAACTCCTCGCGCCAGTCGCCCAGGAAGTCGCCATACCATCCGGGGTTCGACTTCGTGGAGTTGTTGAACGAGATGTCGTAGCGGTAGATGGTGAAGGTGCGCCCGTTGGCAGGGCTGTGAATGATGTTCTCGTTGATGAGCTGTCGCGATAGCGTACCGTCGAACCAGATGCCCGCGTTGCACGAGGCAGGCTTGTATCCCAGGTCGCGCTGGCCGTCTTGCGAGAAGGCGTTGCTGCCATACCACCAGAACTCACAGCCGGGCGAGGCGGGGTCGATGTCGGCCACCATGCAGCGTCCCATGTCGTTGTCGTTGGCATCGTCTTTCTTCCATATCACGCTGCCGTCCTTGGCATCGTGTAGTGCCACCATGGTTTTCCCGGTTTCCAGACAGTGGAACACCTGCATGCCTTCTCTGTCGGGCAGGAAGCGTCCCACGTGGTTGGCATCGCCGTGGCCCAGGCCGGTGGTCCAGAGTCCGGTGCCGTCGTTGTCGAAGGCGCATGAGCCATACATCACCTCGTCGAGGCCGTCGCCGTCGAGGTCGGCCACGTTGAAGGCATGGTTGCCCTGCCCCGCATAGGCACTGTTGGGCTTGCCGTCCTTGTTCTTGTCGGCACCGCCGGCATCGTCGGTGTCGAGCTTCCACAGACGAGTGAGCGTACCGGCGAAGTCGCCACTGGGCGTGGGTTCATAGTGCCAGCCCTCCACGATGGTGCGGCCATAGACGCCTCGGCCGAGGAACACCTGCATGCCCTTGCCCTCCTGGAACTTTGCCACGCCCAAGCGCAGCGAGTTGGCCAACTTCCACGCATATTTCTTTGTGCGGGGGTCCCATTTCCAGTCGTTCTGTTCCCAGTTGGCAGCCCATTGTGCGGGCGTCTGCCCCTCGGGGCCCCTGGCGATGAAGTTGGCGCGTGCCAGCTCCCGTCCCGTCTTGCCGTCGATGACCGAGAAGAACTCCGGGCCGCCGTAGCCCTTCGGCCCGTCGCCGGTGTAGTGTCCGGCAGGCCAGATGCTGCGGTAGTCGGTGCGTCCGTCGCCGTCGGTGTCGGGAATCTCGTATCCATCGCCGAAGATGGTACCCTCGCCGGTCTTCGTGACCACCTCTGCACAGCCGTCGCCGTCGAGGTCGGCCACGGCGAAGTTGCTGCTGTTGCCGGCGATGATGTTGGGTCCTGAGGATACGCGCCAGAGGAAGGTGCCGTCGAGCCTGTAGGCTTCGAAGAGCACGATGTGGCGTGCACGGGCATCGCTGTCGCCGGCCCCCTCGCTGGTGCCCCTGACGGTGCCGTCGGAATTATAATAGGTGAGCAGGCGCTTCACCACAATCTCCATCTGTCCGTCGCCGTCGAGGTCGCCCACCGAGCAGTCGTTGGCCTGATAGCGGAACTCACTGGAGAGCGCCTCGCCGGTGACGTCGACGGTGGCCTGGAGGGGAATGGTGACGTAGGGCACCTTATCCTTAAAGATGCGGCTGTCGATGACCACCGAGTCGAGCGCAGCCTCGCGCAGGGCCTTCAGCTCGGCGGGGTCGGTGACGATGGTGGGCACGCGCCCCTCGAAATAGGAGGCAGGCACGAGGTAGTACATCATCTCGGCCGTGGACACGCTGGCCTGATAGCAGGTGGTGCCCGTGATGTTTTTGCCCTTCAGGGTGATGGCTCCGTCGAGACGGGTGGTGTAGCGCGAGAAGAGATGGAAGCTGGCATCCCACGGGTCGGTGGGCAGCATGCGCCAGCTGATGAGGACCTTGTTCAGGTCGTTGCGATAGGCACTGCCATTGGTAGTGACGTCGGCATTGGTGCAGATGGAGGCCCACATGCCCCGGTGCTGGCCGAAGTCCTGTGTGGGCAGCTGTGCTTGGCCCGGCAGCATGGCTGCAGCGGCCAAGAGGGTGGAAAAGAGTCGTTTCATTATGAGTACAATTTTTTTTAGATTCTGAATGATGGCGGCCTGGCAGGCCGCGCAATGGACGAAAAAAGCGGTGGATGACGGCCTGGCAGGCCGCGCAATGGACGAAAAAAGCGGTGGATGGCGGCCGCACAACGGAGGAAAGAGACGGCGATGGCGGCCTGGCAGGCCGCACAATGGACGAAAGAGCAGACTGAGGAGGCTATTGCTTCTTTATCTCGTTGAGCAGGCGGTCGGCATGGCCCCACTTGTCCATCATGAAGAGCACGTAGCGAATGTCGACGCCGATGCAGCGGGCGAGCTGCGAGTCGAAGAAGATGTCGCTCGAGAGCGAGTCCCAGTTGCCGTCGAAGGCAAGGCCGATGAGGCGGTTCTGCCCGTCGAACATGGGGCTTCCCGAGTTGCCGCCGGTGATGTCGTTGGTGGTGAGGAAGCAGAGGGGCATCTGTTCTGCCCCTTCAAGCAGCGAGATCATCTCCGGCTCCACCTTATAGTCTTCGATGGAATCGCCTTTTTTCATCTTCTCGACGATGCTCGGAGCCTGCGTCTGCCAGCCCGAAGGGCGTCCGCCGAGGTTATATTCCTTCACCTGTCCGTAGCTCAGGCGCATGGTGAAGTTGGCATCGCTGTAGTGTGGAAGGTCTTCTTCCATTCGCAGTTTGGCGGCACAGAGGAGCCGCTCCTGCAGGTTGATGCTGTCGCGCACCTTGCGGAAGCCCTCCTGCAGCTTCTCGCCGAGCAGCTCGATGTCGTTTCCGAACTGCATGCCCAGGTCTTTCTGCATCGACTTCTTCCTGAGGGGCAGCCTCTTGCCGTTCTTCATCAGGCGTGAATGGTCGTAGAGGTAGTTGGCATACTCCTGGCAGTCGCCGCCGAAGCGGCTGTCGATGGTCTGGTAGAAGGCCGGCAGGAACTGCGGGTCATCGACCTTCTGGCGGAAGTTCTTGAGCAGGGTGGCGAGAATCTCGCGGTCGGTGGCCACGTCGAAGGTCTCACGGTTGTCGTCGAAGGCATATTTCTCTTGTGTCTTGCTCATCCTGGCGGCACGCTGAGCGCGTGCCGAGAGCTCGTCGGTGCGTATGAAGGTCTCGATCATATACATGCGTATCTTGCTCAGCTGCAGCCGCTGCTTATAGAGTCGCTCCATCTGCTTCAGGTCGAGCTGCCCGGCGAAGTGGCCTGTAGAGTCTATCCACTGCTGCAGCTGTTGCTCAAAGTGGCGTTTCTGCTGAATAAGGCCGATGGAATCGATACATTTGTTCATGCCGATAGAGTTTTTCCAGTAGTTCGACGACTGAGCATACTTCGAGTCGTACTTGATGCGCACGGCCTCTGAAGCGTCCATGTGCCGCTTCATCACCTCCTGCTTCACGCCTCTCACCTGTGCCCGAATGGCGTTCTCGGCGTATGTCTCCTCGATGCCAAAGCTGCTCAGGTAGCGGCTGGTGGAGCCTGGATAGCCCATGGTCATGGAGAAGGAGCCTGGCTGATAGCCCTCGCTTGAGATGCGTGCCCAGTGCTCCGGGTGGAAGGGCACGTTGTCTTTGGAGTATTCTGCGGGTCCTCCGGTCTTCGGGTCGCAGTAGATGCGGAACACCGAGAAGTCGCAAGTCTGCCGTGGCCACATCCAGTTGTCGGTCTCACCGCCGAACTTGCCCATCGACTTAGGAATGGCGAAGACCAGCCGCAGGTCGCGGTAGTCGCGATAGGTGGTGGCATAGAAGCGGTTGCCCTCGTAGAAAGGCTTCAGCTCGAGGCGGAGCGTAGAGTCGTTTTTCCTGACGTCTTTCGACCATGCATTCTCGATGGAATCGAGATATTCCGAGCGTTGCTTGGTTGTCATCTGCTCGAAGGCGGGTGTCACCACTCGGTCGGTGACGTCGTTCTGCTCCACCATGAAGCTCACGAACATGTTCTTGTTAGGAAGCTCTTCTTCCTGTGTCTTGGCATAGAAGCCGTTGAGCATGTAGTCGTGTTCCACGGTGCTGTGAGAGCGTATGGCCTCGAAGCCGCAGTGGTGGTTGGTAAAGACGAGTCCGTCGGGGCTGACGACCACGCCCGAGCAGTAGCCCGAGAAGTTTACCACGCTTTTCATGATGGCGTCGTCGGCCTGATAGAGTTTGTCGTAGGGCAGCTGATAGCCCTGTTGCTTCATGGTCTCATAGACGGCCTGCGGCAGGTTGTAGAGGGTCCACATGCCCTCGTCGGCCTGTGCGCCGAGGGCGAGCAGGCACGTTGCTGACAGTAAAAGTTTCTTCATCTTTTTGTTTTTGGTTTGTTTTATGCTTACAGCAGCAAAATTACGAAATAATGGTGAGGTATCAAAGCAAAACAACGAAAAAAAAATATTGAGGCACGGCATTGGTCGTAGGAACCAAGTACCGTGCCTCTTCTGCATTGGGTGTATTGTAGTCTGTTGTTATGCGTCGATGTTGGCGTAGGTTGCGTTTTTCTCTATGAACTCCCTTCTCGGCTCCACGTCGTCGCCCATGAGCATCGAGAAAATCTCGTCGGCCTGTGCAGCGTTCTCTATGCTCACCTGCTTCAGCAGCCTGTTCTCGGGGTTCATGGTTGTCTCCCACAGCTGTTCGGGGTTCATCTCGCCCAGACCTTTGTATCGCTGCGTGTGCAGTGCCGAAGCATTCTCGTCGCCAGCCACATACTTGTCGATGAAAGCCTGACGCTGCTGCTCTGTGTAGCAGTATTCCGAGAATTTCTTATAGGTGCATTTGTAAAGTGGTGGCGTGGCGATGTAGAGATGCCCGCCTTGAATGACCTGTGGCATGAAGCGATAGAAGAGCGTCATGATGAGCGTGTCGATGTGCGAGCCATCGACGTCGGCATCGGTCATGATGATGATTTTATCGTAGCGCAGCTTGTCGATGTTCGCCTCGCGGTCGCCTTCTCCGTCGACTCCGAATCGCACGCCGATGCTCTGTATGATGTTCATCACGCTTTCAGCCTCGAACACGCGGTGCCACTGCACCTTCTCTACGTTCAGGATTTTACCGCGCAGAGGCAGAATGGCCTGGAAGTGGCGGTCGCGTCCCTGCTTTGCCGATCCGCCTGCCGAGTCACCCTCGACGAGGAATATCTCGCAGTTCTTCGGGTCTTTGTTCGAGCAGTCGGCCAGTTTTCCCGGCAGTCCTCCTCCGCTCATGGGGTTTTTGCGCTGCACGCTCTCGCGGGCCTTTCGTGCTGCGATGCGTGCCGTAGCGGCCAGCACCACTTTGTCGCAGATGAGCTTTGCCTCCTTGGGGTGCTCCTCCAGATAGTTCGCCAGTGCCTCGCCCACGGCCTGCTGCACGGCACCGGCCACCTCCGAGTTGCCCAGCTTCGTCTTCGTCTGTCCCTCGAACTGAGGCTCGGCCACCTTGATGCTGATGACGGCGGTGAGTCCCTCGCGGAAGTCCTCGCCGGCAATCTCTATCTTGGCCTTCTCTATCTGTTTCGATATCTGCGGGTCGGCGTCGGCGTAAGCCTTCAGTGTGCGTGTCAGCGCGGCGCGGAATCCCATCAGGTGTGTGCCGCCCTCAATGGTGTTGATGTTGTTCACGTAAGAGTGAATGTTCTCCGAGTAGTCGGTGTTGTACATCACGGCCACCTCGATGGGCACGCCCTGCTTCTCGGTCTTCAGGTAGATCACGTCGTCGAAGAGATGGGTGCGGTGCCTGTCTACGTATCTGACGAACTCCTTGAGTCCCTCCTTGGCGTGGAACACCTCTGGCTCCTTCAGGTTGCCTTCCTCGTCGGGCCTCAGGTCTGTCAGCGTGATGGTGATGCCGGCGTTCAGATAGGCCAGCTCGCGCATGCGCTTGGCAATGATGTCGTATTTATATTCGGTGGTGGTGAAGATGGACCCATCGGGCCAGAACTGCTGCCGTGTGCCGGTCTTGTCGGTGTCGCCCACGATCTTCACGTCGTAGAGCGGTTTTCCCTTTTCATATTCCTGCTGGTAGATGTGGCCATTACGGAAGACCTGCGACATCATGTGGGTAGAGAGCGCGTTGACGCAGGAAACGCCCACGCCGTGGAGTCCGCCCGACACTTTGTATGACCCTTTGTCGAACTTGCCGCCTGCATGCAGCACGGTCATCACCACCTCGAGCGCGCTCTTGTGCATCTTCTCGTGCTCGTCGACGGGAATGCCTCGGCCGTTGTCTTGCACGGTGATGGAGTTGTCTTCGTTGATGGTCACCTCGATGTGGGTGCAATAGCCTGCCATGGCCTCGTCGATAGAGTTGTCCACGGTCTCGTTCACCAGATGGTGCAGTCCTTTCTCACTAATGTCGCCGATGTACATAGCTGGTCGCTTGCGCACGGCTTCCAGGCCTTCGAGCACCTGAATGTTGCTCGCAGAATAATTGCTATTGCCCTCGGCCTGCGGGCTTTGGGCTTGTTCTGTTTGGTTCAGTTCTTCTGCCATTTTTCAGTCAATGTCGTAATTAGGGTGCAAAGATACGAAAAAAAAGTGACTTAGCCGAACGGAACGACCGTTAATTTGCCTTATATTTCATTTATTTAGCGTAAAAAGGGCGGCTTGCGCCGTTGCCATAAGCGCTGTAGGCTACCATTCTATGGGAGCCAGGCCGTTCTGCTGCAAATACTGGTTGCAGCGCGAGAACTGGTGCTGGCCGAACCATCCTCCCCGGTTGGCCGACAGCGGCGAGGGGTGTACCGACTCGAGCACGAGGTTCTGCTGGCGGTCTATCATATAGGCTTTCGATCGTGCGAAGCCTCCCCATAGCATGTAGACCAGGTGGTTCCGCTTGGTGGCCAGCGCCTTGATGGCAGCGTCTGTAAACGTCTGCCAGCCCAGTGTGGCATGGCTGTTGGCGGCATGTGCGCGCACGGTGAGCGTGGCGTTGAGCAGCAGCACGCCTTGTCGTGCCCAGCGGCTCAGGTCGCCATTGGCGGGCATGGGGCACCCCAGGTCGTCGGCAATCTCGCGGAAGATGTTCTGTAGCGATGGCGGGAAGGGGACGCCTTCCTGCACCGAGAAGCTCAGGCCGTGGGCCTGTCTTGGCTCGTGGTAGGGGTCCTGTCCGAGTATGACCACCTTCACCTGGTCGAAGGGGCACAGGTCGAAGGCATTGAAGATGAGCTTGCCCGGCGGATAGCATGTGCCAGCCGTGTATTCGCGGCGCACGCTTTCGGTGAGCCGCAGGAAGTAGGGTTTCTGAAACTCGTCGGCGAGTTGCTGCTTCCATGATTCTTCTATTCTTATATTCATGAGTGTTGAGGGGGTTATGTCGGGAGTCCGGGATTCCGGGATTTCGGGATTCCGCCGCGGGATTCCGGGATTCCGGGATTCCGGTATTCAGCTGCTTGCTTTCATTTCCAGGTATTTGTTGATGACGTTGACCGAAAGCTGTCGTGGCGTGGTGAGCAGTGCCTGCATGCCGTATTGTCGCAGGGTGGTCACGATGAGCCGCTGCTCGTAGGCATACTTCTCGGCAATCACGTGCCGGTAGTAGTCTTCGGCGTCGGTAGGGTGCGCGGCAATATAGTCGCGCTGCTCCTCGTCTTCGAAGAACACCACGAGCAGCCTGTGGCGCATGGCCAGCTGCCTGAGGAATGGCAGCTGCCGCTGCAGCGCGGCCATCTGCATGAACGAGGTGAAGAGCACCAGCAGCGAGCGCCGCTGGGCATGCCGTTCCAGTCCGGCGATGAGGGCAGAGAAGTCGGTTTCCCCAAACTCGGTCTGCTCGGCATAGAGCGCCTCCTGCAGTAGCTGCATGTGTCCGGGTTGTCGCGATGGCGGCACGAAGGTGTCGAAAGCGTCGGCAAAGGTGGCCAGTCCGGCGCGGTCTTCCTTGTTGATGGCCACGAAGCTGAGCACCAGCGAGGCGTTGACGGCATAGTCGAAGAGCGTCATGCCGAGGAACGCCTGCTGCATCATGCGCCCCTTGTCGATGACGCATACCACCTGTTGCGAGCGTTCCTGCTGGTAGACGTTCACCATGAGCAGGTGCCGGCGTGCCGTGGCGCGCCAGTTGATGGTGCGGTAGTCGTCGCCCACCACATAGTCTTTTATCTGCTCGAACTCGGTGTTGTTGCCCACCCGCCTGATGCGCTTGATGCCCATCTCGCTGAGGTGCCGGCTGTGTGCCAGCAGCTCATATTGCCGCAGCATCTGGTAGCTGGGATACACCTTCACGTCTTGCGGCTGGCACAGGGTGTAGCGCCGCTGCAGCAGCCCGAGGCGGGTGCTGGCAAACACGCGCACATGGCCGAAGCCATAGACGCCGCGCCGGGTGGGTGTGAGCTGGTAGCATAGTCTTTTGGCGGGGGCAACGCTCGCGGAGGGCGCTCGGAAGGCTTTGATTATCGTCTTGAAGGCGATGTCGCGCCGCTGGAACACGAACGGAATCTCGTCGATGACCTCCAGTCTGACGGTGAACGGATAGTGGTTCTCTATGGTGATCACCACATCGTTTGGGTCGCCATTCGAGAAACGCTCAGGCAGCTGTCGGGTAGCCGTGATGCCACGTCGGTACCAGAGAGCCCCTCCGTCGGCCGCCACCAGCAGCACCACGGCCAGCAGCAGCAGCTTGCCCACGGCGAAGAGCACAGGCACGGCAGCGCCAGCGGCAAGGGTCAGGATGGTGACCGCCAAGAGGATATAGAGTCGATGAGTGGTGAACATTTTTTTTGTTTTTTGGGGCGGGATAACGGGATTCCGCCAGCGGGATAACGGGATTACGGGATTCCGCCAGCGGGATAACGGGATTCCGGAATAACGGGATTCCGCCAGCGGGAAAACGGGATTCCGCAGTCGTTATTTCGGCACCTCGACCTTGTCGATGAGCCGCTGTATGACCTTTTGCTGTGTGAGTCCCTCCATTTCCGCCTCTGCTGTGAGTATGAGCCGGTGCTGCAGCACGCTGGGTGCCACGGCGCGCACGTCGTCGGGTGTGACGAAGTCGCGTCCCTGCAGCAGGGCGTAGGCCTTCGATCCTTGCAGCAAGGCCACCGAGGCGCGCGGCGATGCGCCGAGAAACACCGTCCGGCTCTGTCGCGTCTGTGCCGTGATGGCAGCAATATATCGCAGCAGGGCATCGTCGACGAACACCCGCTGCAGCGTGTCGCGCAGTGCCAGCAGCTGCTCCTTGCTCACGATGGGGTCGATGCCCTCGAGCTTCGTGAGCCGCTGGTTGGCATGGTGGCGTTGCAGGATGGTCACCTCTTCCTCCTGCGAGGGGTAGCCCATGGTGAGCTTCATCATGAACCGGTCGGTCTGTGCCTCCGGCAGCTTGTAGGTGCCTTCCTGCTCCACGGGGTTCTGCGTGGCCAGTATGGTGTAGAGGGGCGGCATGCGGTGGGTGGTGCCGTCGATGGTCACCTGCCGCTCTTCCATCACCTCGAAGAGGGCCGCCTGGGTCTTCGCCGGTGCGCGGTTGATCTCGTCGACGAGCACGATGTCGGCAAACACCGGTCCGGCATGGAAGTCGAACTGCGACGTCTGCATGTTAAACACGTTGGTGCCCAGCACGTCGCTCGGCATGAGATCGGGCGTGAACTGCACACGGCTGAAGCGAGCGTCGATGAGCTGTGCCACCAGGCGTGCCAGCAGCGTCTTGGCCACGCCAGGCACGCCCTCCAGCAGCACGTGGCCGCCGGCGAGAATGGCCGTGAGCAGCAGTTCCACGGTGTCGCGCTGGCCCACCACGACCTGGGCTATCTGTTGTCGCAGCTGGTCTATCTGGCTGCCGAACTGTGTGAGGTCTATTCTTTGTTCTTCCATAAACGATTTATATTAGGCGGTTATAATTCCTTTGTCAGCCGGTCTATCTGGTCGAAGAGCCTAAGCAGCTCCTTCTCGGCGGGCCGCCTGGTCTGTGCTATGACCTGGCGCACGCTGGCCAGTGTGTGGTATATCTGCTCGCTGTCCATGCCCGTGAGCGCGGCCAGCCGTTCCGGTGCGTCGTCGTCGGCCGTGAGGTCTATGCCCGTGAGCCGTCTTATCTTCTCGTTGGCATAGGTAAGCTTCTTCTGCAGCAGGTCTTGGGGCCTGCCCTGCTGATAGTAGAGTGTGCCAATGAGCCTGACAAACTCCATGTTGTTGTTCTTTGGCGGTTCCACGACGGGAATCACCCGCTGTCGCCGTCTGGCGGTGAAGCCGATGTAGAGCATCACGGTGACGAGCGCGAGGTAGATGGCCCAGCGCAGCGGTGGCCGCTGCAGCAGCACGTAGAGGGGCGACTCCTGGTTGCTGTAGGTGGCATCGGGGGCCTGTGGGTCGAGGCGCACCAGCGGTTTGTCTTTCACGCTGTCGAGCAGCCTTGTGAGCAATGGCTGGCAGCTTGGGTTGAGCAGTGCGTAGTTGGTGAAGAGCAGCGGTGCCGACACGAGGATGACTTCGCCCTTGCCCATCGGGAAGCTTGCGGCGAGCAGGTAGTGGTATCGGTTTGTGGTGTCGCTGAATAGCGCCATGGGCCTGTATGGCAGCGAGTCGCCCATTTCGAGGCCTCGTGTGAGCAAGTCTGGATGCACGGCGAAGGCAGCCGGGGCATTGCGGTAGCCTCCGTCGTGGTCTACCCATTTCACGACGCACTTCTGATGGCGCGTTTCCACGAAGCCCGTCAGGGTGAACCGGCTGCAGTAGTAGAACGAGGCGCCGAGCGTATCGGTGAGCCGGCTGCCGTAGGTGTCGCCGAGCACCATGACGCGGTCGCCGCGCTGCGCCATGCGCATCACGATGTCGCTCTTGTCCTCGTCGGTCTGACTGAGCATGACGAGGTAGTTGCGCCGCCGGGTGCTGTCTTTCTCCAGCTGCCATAGCGTCTTCGAGGTGACGCTGTAGCCATTGGGCATCGACGTGGCGAGCACGCTGTCGAAGACGTAGCAGCCGAAGGGCTGGCGGTCGTAGTGGGCATGCGTCTCCTGCCACGTGAAGCGGCGCGGCATGCGATACTGCACCACAAACATGGCGACGGCCAGAAATACGATGAAACCGATGAATTTCTTGTTCATACTGCCTGCCCGCCTCCTTCCTGCCCTACCATGGCACTGGCATTGCCGCCCAGCTGGGCCTCTATGGTGTGTTGCAGCTGCTGCATCTCGGCGAAGCGCTGCGGGGTGGCCTCGAAGTTGCCGTAGCGCACGCGGATGAAGTGTCGCGACAGCTGTTCGAAAGCGGCGTTGCCCAGTTCGCGCACATACTGCGAGGGCGTCTTCTGTGGTTGCCAGTCTATGCGTTTGTGCTCGCTCAGCCCGGCCAGCGTCTGCAGGTAGCACAGGCGCACGGCCTGGCGGTAGTCGCTGCGTTGCAGGGCGCGCTGCAGCTCGGCGTCGAAGTCTATGCCGTAGATGGTGTCTTCCTCGGTGGCCTCCGGCGCGGCGGCCGTTGCACCGCCTATGCGGGTGAAGAGCAGGCCGTTGCGCCGCCACAGCACGACGAGCGTCAGCAGCACGAGCATGCCTCCCAGCGCCACGAGCGTGTAGTAGACGGTATCGTGGCTTATCACCGTGCCGAAGGAGTCGTCGATCCAGCGCTCGATGGTTTCGGCCAGCCATTCCATCACGCTCCGGCCTCCGCCCGCTATTTCGCGGTCGTAGTCGTAGTCGTTTCTGGCGCGCCATTGCGCCAGCTGCAGCGTGTCGAGGGTTAGCGTGTCGGAGGAGGGGGCGGGCATTGGGGTTTTTCCTTTTTGGGGCGGCCTGGCAGGCCGCACAATGGACGAAAGACTGGGGGGAGAGAACTATTAACTATTCACTATAAAACTATTCACTATAAACTATAGCGTTTCGAAGCTGTCTATCTGCTGCTCTATGCCTGCACCGTCGATCTTGTCGCAGGCATGGCCGTACTGATAGGCGAGACCTACGTAGACGATGGACGAAAGCATGGCACTGATGTAGGCCACGACCACATGGAGCAGATACATGCCCATGGAGGCAAATACCGATGGCTGAGCCACCTCGCTGCTGCTGGTCGTCACGAACTTCGAGATCTGGAGGATATATGTTGGCAGGCTCGCCGTACCTATTATTATATATACCAGCGTGCCGAGCACGATGACTACCGCCGCCAGCCCCCGCCAGGTGGCCCAGCCCAGGCGCCATGCCTTGATGAAGGCTTGCAGCACGGTGGTGTCGTCTTCAAACAGGTAGACGGGTGCTGCCAAGAGCAGCGGCAGCAACACCAATGGCACGGCCATGAAGAGCAGCAGCATGGTGGAAAGACCCAGTGCTATCGACATCGATGTCAGGAGCATCGACATCATGGCCACCACCACGATGGCCACGCCTGCCACCGGCACGGCCAGGAGCGAGAGCAGCAGCATGCGCAGGGTGCCCCGCTTGATGTAGGGCACCAGGTCTTTCAGCCCCAGGCCCTGCAGGCGCCCGGGCCGCTGCTCATACAGGCGCATGGCCCCATAGGTGGCCGATATGCCCAGGGCGGTGGTGAGGAAGCCCACGACCATCATGAGCAGGTACGACAAGACGATGCTGTCGAGCTCTTCGCCCAATCTGCCCGGCATGCCGAAGGCTGCGGCATAGTTGCCCATCATGTCGTTCATACTCACGGCCAGCACGATGCACACGGGCAGCAGCAGGTAGGTGAGCCAGACGGCCAACTGGCGGAAGTTCTCGCGCAGGAAGTCGAAGGTGTCGTTAATCTTCTCGGTAAACGTCCGTCTCTTGTAGAGCAAGATGAGTCGGTTCTTTTTTTCCATGGTTTCTGTAGTATGGTAAGACAATGTAATAGCCTATGATGAAGACGGCCGAGAGCACGATGATGGCCAGACGCACGCCGTCGCTCCACTCTACGTGGCGGGTGAAGTAGCTCTCGATGATGGCCGCTGCCACGATGATGGGCACCGAGCCGATGATGATGCCCACGCCGCGCCGCGCCCCTCGCCCAAGCGCTCGCAGGCGCGAGTAGGTGCCGGGGAAGAGTATGGCGTTGCCCAGCGCCAGTCCGGCGGCGCCCTCTACCACGAGCGACGACATCTCGAGCGTGCCGTGCAGCCAGATGGCCAGGGCGCTCTCGCCCAGCAGCCCGTGCTGGAAGAAGAAGGTCTGGAAGCAGCCCACCATGACGCCGTTGACAAACACCACATAGGCGGGTCCGAGGCTGGTGAGCGCCCCCAGTGCAAAGGCCAGGAAGGCCACCCTCACGTTGTTGACGCCAATGAGCATGAACATCAGGCTGCTGTCGTCGCTGTTGTATACGTCCATGGGCTTGCCCCGGGCTATGTTGTCGAGCGTCATCTCTACATAGTGGTCGCCCAGTATGAAGCGGGCAAAGTCGGCATCGAGCAGCTGCGACGCCACGCCTACGGCCGTGGCCACGGCGAAGATGGCCAGCGAGGCCAGCAGCAGGCCGCGCTCCTGCCAGACGATGTCGGGCACCTCGCGCGTCCAGAACGTGACGAGGCGGCTCCACCGCTCGCGCTTGTAGCGGTAGATGCCGTTATGGAGCGACGACGCCAGGGCGTTCAGGTATTTCGTGATGCGCGACTCCCGGTAGTGGGTCTGGGCGAAGCTCAGGTCGCTCGTCACGTCGATGTAGGCATCGGCCAGCGCGTCGGGGTTGGCCTCGAGGGTCTGGGCGGCCAGCGTCTCTGCCTGCCGCCACTTGTCGAGGTTCTGCCTGATAAATACCGCTTCCTTCATCATTTTTTCCTTTAAAAGTGGAGCAAAAGTAATAAAATTATCTTATATTTGCAACGATTTTCGAAAAAACTCTCTCAGAAATGGCAGAAACAGGCATCTTGACCGGTCAATACGTGCGCATAGCGCACCCTACGGCCAGCGTGGGCGACCGCATGGCGGCGCAGCTCATCGACTGGACGCTGCAGCTGGCCTACCTACTTCTCATCTTCTTAAACGCGAGCGAGCTGGAGTTCCTGCCCATGAAGGCACGCATAGCCCTGGTGCTTCTGGTGCCCCTGTATCCGCTGCTGTGCGAAGTGCTCAACCACGGGCAGACGCTGGGCAAATGGGCGAGAGGCATGCGGGTGGTGATGCGCGACGGCTCCACGCCGACGCTCTCGGCCTACCTCATTCGCTGGCTGCTCGTGGCCGTCGACGGGCCGGCCATGGCCTATCTGGGCTTGCTGGTCATTGCCCTCACGCGAAACCACCAGCGTCTTGGCGACCTGGCCGCAGGCACCGTGGTGGTGAAGCTGAACACATGGAAGAACCTGAAGGTGAGCCTCGACGACTTTCAGCACCTCAGCGCTGGCTACCAGCCACACTATGCTGCCGCCGCCGACCTCTCGCTGGAGCAGGTGGCCGTCATCAGCCGCACGCTCGACTCCATGCGCAGCGACAGCATCGAGCTGCTCGCACAGAAGGTGCAGCAGATGCTCGACATAAGAAAGAAAGAGACCCACGACTACGAGTTTCTGCGCCACATCGTGCAGGACTACCAGTACTATGCCCTCGAGGCGGTGTAGCCTGCGGTTCAACCCGCTATTTTGAAAAGAATTTTTCAAAAAGTATGAAAATACGCCCCGTCGGCAGTCGGCTGAATAAATATGCACGCTAACTTTGCTCAGTTTTGAAAATTCCGAGATAAGAAACTCGCGGGCGGAAATTCTGAAGATTTGAGCGGTTTCGTAAACAGTTGGCACTCAGCCGGTTGAAAAACATGCGCCTGGCTGCCTTGCAATTCAGGCTGAACAGGGGTGCAAACAAGGCAGAATTGCGAGCCAATTCAGCTGAATTGACTCGCAAGACAGACCAGATTGGCACCTAAAACAGACTGAACGGCAGGACCGGAGAGGCGGCACGACAAGCTCACCGACGTGGCACGGGCAAGCCTCGCCGAGCTGGCCAACGACTATCTGAACTGGCTGCTTCGTCTGGAAAGCATTCCTTGGTCGCAGAAGTCTGCCGAGTTCATCGCCGTGAACGGCGTGCGCCTCGACACACCCGTCTATAAGGACGACGTGCTCCACCAAAGCAGCATGCACATACTCGCACAGAAGCATAAGTTCGACACATGGCTCGCCACCGGCGATGCCATCGTCGCCGCCAACTGTCTGCTGGTGCTCTGCAACCGTCTTATTCTCATGATCAGCTTCACCGAGGGGCTTACCGCCGAGCGTCTCTCCTTCCGTACCCAGCAGAGCGTCGAGGCCAATGCGCCCCTCTGTCCGCTCTGCGGCAAGCCCATGGTGAAGAGGGTGGCGAAGAAAGGCATTCACTCCGGCAGGGAGTTCTGGAGTTGCTCGGCCTATCCTGCCTGCAACGGAACAAGAAACGTGTAGGCCCGCGATTCTCGGCATTCCGCTGGCGGCATCCCGTGATTCCGTGATTCCGGCATTCCGCTGGCGGAATTCCGTGATCCCGGTATTCCGCTGGCGGCAGCCCGCTGGCGGCAAACAAAAAAGGGAAGGAAATATAATTTTTTTCACATTTTCTTGTTCTATTCAATACTATTTTATATCTTTGCACCCAAGATAATAGACTAAAGACCGAAAAATGATATTCTTGGGCAGTATTATAGAATGTATATTACTGGGGGGGGTAATTTCTGTTGTTGCCACCGCCCTGGTCTACTTTCTCTGCCGACTGATTAGCGGCAGCGTCACCCATCTGGGTGCCTATGTCGTGCTCACCATTCTTTTTGTTTTTGCCGGTGCTCAGGGAGCGATGCTCTCTGGGGCGTTCGTGCTCAAGGGTTATCTCGACGATGTCCAGGAGACCATCGAGACCATGGTGCCTGCCGTAGACCCCGGGCAGTTGCAGGCTCTTGTGCCCGACAGTGTGCAGCTCAATGCGCACGACCTTGAACAGCTGCGCGAGAAGCTGCTCGATGAATATCCCATGCTCAGACCCCTTGCCGACAAGATAGACCTGCAGGCCCTTGCCGACAACACCGACCTGCAGACCCTGAACGACTATGCCGCTGGAGGAGGCACTGCCATCGCCACACAGCTCACCAGCCAGTTCAATGGTCAGCTCAACGGCTATATCCTGCGTCGTCTGCTCTGGCTGCTGGGAATGATGGCGGCAGCCACCGCGGCGATAGTGTTCTTCTTCAGCTACCGCGACACCAGCCACGGCAGCTACGACTTTGGAGGCAGCGGAACACAGGCAGGAACCGGCCTGCAGTTCTGAAGGAAAAAGCATTCCCGCCAGCGGAAAACCGGAATCACGGAACCCCGGAATGCCGCCGGCGGAAAACCGGAATCACGAAATACCGAAATACCGAAAAAGAACAACAAATAAAAAAACAACTACAACTATGGCAGACATCTTAATTGGATTAGGCGGAACAGGAGGCAAAATTCTCAAGGCCTTCCGCCAGCGTCTCTGGACCGACTATGCCGACACGGAGCGCAAGAAGCTCCCCATCGGTTTCATCTACGTAGACACCGACCGGGCCATGCTCGACCCATCGGACCTGACCTACGAGACCATTCACGGCAACTGCTGCTTCATGCCAAACGACTTCGTCGACATCAAGACCCACAGCGACATCGACGCCATCTTCTCGAACCCCACGGCCTATCCCAAGCTCCACGGGCTGCTGGGCAACGTGGCAGAGACGCAGACCGCCGTTTGCCCCGTGGGCGCCGCTGCCGACCAGAAGCGTCGCGCTGGGCGAATTCTCTTCGCTGCCAACATCGACGCCTACCTCTTCAAGCTGAACACCACCGTGGAAGACGTGAAGAAGAAAGAGGTGAACGGCGCAATCAACGTGTATATCTTCGCCGGTCTGGCCGGTGGCACAGGCTCGGGCAGCATCATCGACTGTGTGGCCCAGACCCGCAAGTGGTTCTTCGAGCACAGCTTCAACGAGAAGCAGTTCAACATCGTGGTGTTCTGCCAGATTCCCGAGAACACCCCGCAGGCCGGATGGGACAGCGGCCGATACAAGGCCAACGGCTATGGGGCACTGCTGGAGCTGAACAACCTCTTCGCCTCGCACTACAACCTCGACTGGGGCACGAAGACCGCCACGCCGCCCTTCGACGTGACCAGCGGCGTGGAGTACGGCCGGCTCTACCTCACCTACGACAGCCCAACGCCCGAGAACGTGCGCGCCGGTCGCATTCCTCAGGATCTGAAGATTGCCAATGGCCTGGTGCTCTACAGCAACAAGAACGACCGCGGCTTCACCATCACCAACCCCATAGAGCTGGCACAGCTCGTGGCCAACTTCATCTACGCCTGGGTGTTCATGCCCGGCGGAGACAACAAGGAGAACTTCGGACGCTTCGTGAACTTCGAGAACCTCGCAAGCAACCGCGACGAATACGACGAGACCGCCGACCCCGAGCTGGGCAGCCCCATTCCCGTGCGCACCAAGTCCGTGGGCTCCTTCGGCATCAAGCGCGTGGTGGTGCCCGAGAGTTCGCTCCAGGAGCACATCGCCTACACGCTGGGCTGCTCGGCACTGCTGCAGTTCAAGTATGGCAACTGGAACTCGCAGCAGGGCTACCGCGACGAGCCTCTGCCCTTCGATGCCGTGAGTTACGTGAAGGACGAAGGCCGACGCGCCAGCTGGAAGCTCAGCCGTGAGTTCTTCCTGCTGCAGAAGTACATTCTCGAGGGCGACAAGAAGGAGGGATGGAAGGAAGGCCCCTACGCCACCTACTGGAACCCCTGCATCGATGCCTGGCAGAAGGTGGCACGCGGGGCGAAGAACGAGTTCCCCAAGCTCATAGAGCTGTGCCGTGGCGGCTACGACGGCGGCTTCCGTGGAAAGGGCGTCGAGAACTTCTTCCGCGACAAGGCGGCATCCATCAACGACGGCTACAGCAAGCAAATCGCCATTGAGGTAGAGAAATACTTCTTCGAGCAGTGGGCACTGGGCAAGCTCGCCCTCTCCACCCTCGAAGACATCACGCTGAAGCTCTACAACCAGATAAAGGCCGAGACGCAGAAGTTCACAGAGACCGACATACCCGAGATGGAGCAGAAGATCAAGGCCAACGAGCAGAACATACAGAGCATCGTGCAGGACTACCTCAGCTCCAACGCCATCGTGCGTGCCGCCACGTTCAACAATCGCTTCCAGCGCGTGGTGGAGCTGAGCAAGACCCTCTACAGCCAGAAGACCGAGCTGGCCGCCATGCGCCTCTTCTCGCAGCCCCTGTGCCAGGCCCTGGAGCAGCGACTGCAAGACCTGAACAACCGCGTCATAGGCTTCAAGAACCGCACCGACGAGCTTATCAAGTATGCCAAGGAGCGCATGAGCGCACTGGCCGACCTGAGCCTCATCGACGACGATGAGAACCGCGACGGAACAGAAAACATGAACCTGCCCGTCATCGAGTTCTACAACCGCAAGCGCATGCAGAACCTCGAGCGCCGGCTGCTCGGCGACCAGGAGCGCATGGACAGCATCGGCACACAGGTGCGCCAGGCCATCGTAGAGGCTCTGCAGGGCGACAACCGCTTCGTCAACGTGCAGAGAATGGACACCAAGGTGCTCTCGCAGGCGCTCCTCGGTCCCGTCTACGAGCAGATCATCTCCTTCCACGAGAAGCTATGCGTAGAGCAGCAAGACAAGATCCTCGGCATGCCCATCATGGAGCGCCTCTACCAGAAGTACGGCAACAACCCGCAGGAGCTGAACCGCTTCGCCGGCGACATCGTCACCGCCAGCGGCATCTTCGCCGAGGTCGACATGAACCAGATCAACCAGAAAAACGACAACACGCCTGCACCTGAGCTGGGCAAGAACATACTCATCAAGCGCATTCTCGTGAACCTGCCGGCCTGCAAGGAGCCGGAACTCATGACCTTTGCCGAAGACCTGAAGCGAGCCATCGAGTCGAACATCGGCGGTGGCGAGGGCAGTGCCATCATCGTAGACAAGAACAGCCCCAACCAGAACGAGATCTCGGTGATGACGCTCGTCAACGGCTTCCCCATGCGCGCCATCAGCAGTGTGCCCATGCTGCAGGCAGAATACAACAAGCTCACTGCCCAGGACCCGAAGAACAAGATCATACTCGTGTCGGAAGGACGCGACGGCGACTACCGACAGCTCTTCGCCCGTCCCGCCAAGACGGCTGCAGAACTGCGCGAAGACTTCGCCCCGCAGCTCATCGTGACACACTCGCTCGAGAAGTTCATCCGCGATGAGGCCAGCGAGGAGTATGGCGTGGGCGAGAAAGACTTCTTCGGCAACGCTGCCGTTACACCGTGGGGCCACCGCGTGTTCATCGAGATTCCCTACGACGACCGACTCGTCACCGAGCGCAAGTCGCAGATGGCCAAGCTCTACCGAGACGCCATGGCCGAGGCCTTCGCCGAGGTGGACTGCAACGTGCGCTCAAACGTAGAGGCAAAGAAAAAGGAGATTCAGCAGGCCATCATGACTCACCTGCAGGCCATCATGAAGGAAGAGAACCCCAAGAAGCCACAGCCCTACAACGACTTCGTGCGATGGACGCAGAACGCCGTGAAGATGGTACAGGAGTATAAACCCGAAATATAATCAAAGCGATATGAAAAAATACAAGTGCATGAACATTGGCAACTGCGATAATGCCAATGAAGGAAAAGAATTCGAGATTGCCGAGGGCGAAGAACTGAAGTGCCCGAAATGCAAACAGGACATGATTGTCGAGGTGACATCGAAGCCCTGGGGTAAGATTATCGGCATCGTTGTGGCCGTGCTGGCTGTCGTCGGCGGTGGCATAGGTGCTTTCTTCGCCTTCAGCGGTGACAACAACATCGAGAGCATCGGACTCGACCGTCAGGAGATAACGCTCGTCGTGGGACAGAAAGACGTGGTGAAGGCTACGGCAACGCCTGTAGATGCCAAGGCCACGTTTACCTACGAGGTGACCAGCGGCAACAGCATCGAGGTGGGCAGCGGCGGTGAAATCACAGCCGTGGCGAAAGGCGAGAGCACGATTACCGTGAAGTGTGAGGAGAACGCCGAGCTGAATGCTACCTGCAAGGTCAGCGTCACCGAACCTGCCGAGGAAACTCCGAAGTTTGTGGCCGTGGAATCGATTACGCTCGAGGGAGCCTTCAGCCTGAAGGTGGGTGAGAGCAAGAAGCTCACCATGGCCGTAGCCCCGCAGAACCATGAGGAGACCCTCACCTTCCAGACCAGCGACGAGAGCGTGGCCACCGTGACCAGCGGCGGCGAGGTGAACGCCGTGAAAGCCGGCAAGGCCACCATCAGCGTGACTACCGACAAGAGCGGCAAGCAGGCCAGCGTAGAGGTGACGGTGAAGGCGAAGGAGAAAGGGCCGGAACCCGGTGGTGAAGGTGGTGGCAACGGTGGTGGCAACGGCCAGGGAACCGTCAACATCGGCTTTGGCAAATACACCGGCCCCTTACAGAACGGCAAGCCTCATGGCGTGGGCGGCGAGGTAAGGGTTACGCGCTCCTATTCGCTCGACCTGAAGAAGAGCCCGGCAGAATATGCCGAACTGAGCAGCGGCGACAGGATTGTGAACACGAAGTTCATCAACGGTCAGCTGAAGCAGGGCGAGATACACTTCTCCGACGGCCGCCGCAAGTGGATAAACCTATAGAGCAATGATGATTCGACGATGGTGAATATAAGAACATTTCTTACCGTGTGTCTGCTGCTGGCCGCTGGCCGGCTGCAGGCCACGGTCTACGGCACCAGCCAGCTGCAGCAGATGGCCTCGGCCATGCAGCTTGATGCCCGGCTTGGAGCCATGCCCGACGGCATGCACTACCGGCAGCTGGCTTTTCAGGGCCACGACCTCACCATCGTCAAGCGCAACGGGCGAGTAGAGCATATAGGCTTTGCGCTGTTCACGCCCTTTCAGCGAACGCTCACCGGCCACCAGCCCATTCTCGACTTTCTGGAGCGATACACGCTGGAGCTGTCGATACCCATGAAGCGACAGAAAGACGTGCCTACACAGATGGTAGAAGACCACGTAGACATACGCCAAGGCTCGCTGCAGGCTGTCTCGTCGGTGCTGCTGAACGATACCACCTGCGCCTTCTCCATGGAGAACCGTTTCGGCAAGCAGATGCTCGTGAAATGGAGCCGCGGGCTGCAGACGGTATGCGAGCTCTCGTTCCCGCTCGACTTTGAACTGCTCAGCGGTATGGCCATGCAGGAGCGGGAGCAACGCTTCCTGGAGGATTTGCTGCGCACGAAGCCAGAGGTCCACGGGCAGCTGCCCGCGACCACCGACGGCATGAAGAGGAGCATAGCCACAGGCCACTACCTGCTGCAGGGAGAGCACTACTATACCGAGCAGCTCAACGCCAACAAATACTACCGGCAAGACAGCCTCGGACACCTGCAGCTGCTTTACGACAAGCGCTACCCGCTGGAGTCGCTTTCGAACCTCATGACCACTGCCTCGCTGGGCGAAGGCATCAATGTGAAACTCACGCTCAACAGGTATGGCCTGAAGAAAGAAGAACACAGCGTGCAGCTGCTGCAGCTCAACAACTACATGCTGGCTCAGGGCTGCAAGATTTTCTTCGGCCTGATGAACTTCGACGGGCAGCAGGCCACCTGCGAGCTGATCTACAAGAACGAAGAGCTGGGCTATCACCACGTGATGAAAGCCTGCATCGACACCGATGTCATCACCAGGCAGCAAAGCAGCATCACGGCCACGCTCACCATCTTCCAGCCCACCTCAAGAGTGATGTATCTATTCGATGAACAAAAAAAATAAAAAAGACAGACACAGCTATGAAAAAAAGACTACTGGCCACCCTGATGATGGCACTGATATGCTTAACGGTCAGCTTTGCGCAGGAGAGCGACTCGAAACGCATCAACAAGATAAAGCGCGACAGCAAATACCTGTATGCCCAAGAGACAAAGCCTACCGAGGAAGAGGCGCGGAAGAGTGCCGAAGAGGCGTTGCAGATATACATTGAGGAATATGTGGCCTCGCAGAAAAAGCTGAAGAAGGCAGAGAAAGTCGTCATCAAGGATCTGCAAAGCAAGTTGGACTGCATAGAGATGAAGCGCGGCACGATGGTGCGTGCCTTTGTCTACGTGAAGAAGTCGGACATCATCCCGGCCGACAATGTCATTGTGGCAGAAGGACCCGGCGACCCGGAGAAGACGGTCGGACCCGTTTCCACCGTAGAGCCTATCCCCGCTGCCGACCTCGGCCAGAGCGGGCTGCTCCAGTGGCAGCAAGAGCTGGTCAAAGACCTGCTCGCCAAGACCTCGCTCAGCGAGGCAAGGGCCTATCTGAACAGGGCGAAAGCCGAATACAAGGTGAAGCGCCTCGGCCCCGGAGCCTCGGCCAAGAACCCAGAAAAGCTTTACTGGGTCATACAAGGTGGCGACGGCACCCTCATCGTGCTGGGGCCGGGAAGCGAGCGGCGCACCAACTACCGCACTATGCAATTCGACCAGCTATCGGCCTACGGCGGCATGGATGCCATCTGGTTTGAGATGGCAAAATAGCGGGCCGAAAGAATAAGAAGTAACGTATCACATATTTTATTATACCAAAGAGAGATGAAAAAAATATTATCCATACTCCTGCTCGCCATAGCCCTGCCGCTTTGCGTGGCGGCCCAGGATGAGGTGAGCTTCGAATTCAGCGACGGCATCAGCAACATGTCGCTGAAAAGCCGCATGGAAAGCCAGCTTTCCCGGCTGCTCACGGCCATCAACCGCGCCGAGTCGGCAGGCAGCGACATCAACTACAGTGGCATCGACATCGACGACATGGCCACACAGAGCATCTCCATGCTCTGGAACAATGCCCACTTCCGCGTGAGCGATGACGAAATCGTGGAGCACTGCCTCACGCTCAAGGATAAGCGTGGCGCAGCACGAGGCTACAAGGTGATGAACATTGCCGTGGAGATGAAGCCACAGAACGCAAGCTATACCGACGACCTGTATCAGGAGATTACCATCGACTTCGACCGCACGGGCCGTATCGTAGACTTCAATGTGTCCATCGGCCTGGCGCAGTATTCCCAGTTGATGAAGGCAGGCGTAGACCTGGAAGACCAATACCGGCGCGAACTCGTCTTGAACTATGTGGAACAGTTCCGCACGGCCTATAACAACAAAGACCTGAACTTCCTCAACGCCATCTTCAGCGAAGACGCGCTGATTATCACCGGAAAGGTGGTAAAACGCACGAAAGCCGAAATAGGGCTGCGGCCGGAAATAGTATATACGCCCATGAACAAGCAAAAATACCTGGAAAAACTGAAGAAGACTTTCGCTGCAAACGAGTGGATCAACGTGAAGTTCGACGACATACGCATACGACGTCATGGGGCCAAGCCAAACTATTATGGCGTGACGCTCATACAGCATTACAACTCGTCGAACTACAGCGACGAAGGCATTCTCTTCCTGGTCTTCGACTTCGAGAATGAGAGTGCACCCAAAATCCATGTGCGCACCTGGCAGCCCATGGAGACACCCGATGACGAGATATTCACGCTGCAAAACGTAAAACTACCTACGAATAGATGAAGCACATGGGCAGACTACTTTTTTGCATTGCATTCATCATGCTCTCTCTTCAGTGCTGGGCGCAAGAGCTGAAGGTGCTGAAGTTCGAAGCCGATGCAAGCGACATCAGTGCCGTGAAATATAAGGAACTCGATGCCAACGGCGACCCTTGTGCGCTGGTAAAGGTTGGCCTGGCTGTGGCCGGGGCCACCTTCGAGGGCGACATCGTGAAGCAGGAATATGTGGAAGGCGAATACTGGGTATACCTGATTGATGGTGCCAACTGGCTGAATATCAAGACGAAGGACTACCTGCCATTGCGCTACGAATTCAGCGGCGTGAAGAAGCTCACCACCTATATCATGCAGATAGAAAAGCCGCAGATAGCCCATGAGGGGCCTACGGGCACGGTGGTCATAGAGAGCAACGTGCGGCAGGCCGACGTGTACGTTGACGGCGAGAAGCTGAGCAGCGTCACCCCGTTCGACTACCGTGGTCCCGAGGGGGAGCATCTGGTGGAACTGAAGGCACCGGGCTACAACAACGAGCAGGCCACCATCAACGTGAAGCTGAACCAGAAGCTGCGACAGACCATCACCATGAAGGCCGCAGGCAGCTTCCAGCTCAATGGCATCAGCTATGAGATGGTCAATGTCGACGGGGCAGGAACCTTTATCATGGGAAGCCCGGAAAGCATCGACAAGACCTATCTCTATACCGGCCTGCGCAGCTTCAAGATTGGCAAGACCGAGGTGACGCAGGCTCTCTGGGAAACGGTCATGGGCAGCAACCCCAGCATGCACAAAGGGGCGGAGCTGCCGGTAGACAACGTGTCGTGGGACGACTGCCAGGAGTTCATCAAGAAGCTCAACGAGCAGGCTGGCACCCACTTCCGCCTGCCTACCGAGGCCGAATGGGAATATGCCGCACGCGCCAAGGGAGCGAATAGGGCAGAAGACTTTTCCGGCAGCCGCAATGCCGACGACGTGGCCAACAGCAGCGGGAAGACCATGGCCGTGGCAAGCCTCAAGCCCAACGCGCTGGGACTCTACGACATGAGCGGCAACGTGGCAGAATGGTGCGAAGACTGGTGGGAGAGCTATGCCTCGAAATCGAGAGAGGGAAAGAAAACCTCGTTCTTCCGCATCGTCAGGGGGGGCAGCTATGCCGACGGCGACAAGGCCAGCCGCGACCACATGCGATGCTATTTTCGGGGAAAGCAGAAACCGGCAGATGCTAAGCCTACCACCGGTCTGCGCCTCGCTCAGGACATGTAGACAAGAATACATCGATTCATAACAACATTATTAACTTATCAAAATTTCAAAACACAATGAAAAAACTGTTTTCTTTAGCAGCCATCATGCTGCTTGTATGTGTTGCCGCCATGGCACAAGACAAGAAAGGCATTGCCATCGAGGAGTTCAGTTACAATTCCTCAATCGGTACCAACTGGGTTGAGGTGCTCCGCAACAACATTATTGCCGGCATCACCAACACGGGCCGTCTGAACGTGACCGATGCAAAGACGCTGAGCAGCCTTCCCACGGCAAAGGAAGAGCGCCTCGTGGCCCTGAGCGAGTACAATGTCGACGTCATACTGAACTGCCACTTCAACTCGCTGAAGACCGGCAAGAGCAGCGACGGCAAGTACTGGACCTGCACGGCCAACTATACCATCACCCTCACCGATGTGGGCGGTGCCGTGCTCGCCACCACTCCTTACGAGAACAGCTGGCTGGTAGGCGACAACTCTACCGATGCCATCAACAAGTGTCTCGAGCAGGCCACGAAGGACATGAAGCGGTTTGTCGACGATAACTTCAAGACCGAGGCCGTCATCAAGCAGCTCGACCAGGTAGACCCCAAGAAGGGCGTGAAGACGGCCTACATCAGCGTAGGCAGCAACGCTGGCATCTCGGCAGGACAGATGTTCGATGTCATGGAAGAAATAGAGATTGCCGGTGAAAAAGCCACCAACCCGATTGGCGACGCCAAGGCAGAGCAGGTGATGAGCGGCACGCTGACCAAGGTGAAAATCACCAAGGGTGGCGATAAGGTGAAGGCCGCCTTCGATGCCGGACACAAGATTATCTTCGTTACCCGTGCTAAAAAGGATTGGACGGGAGGCTTCCTTAAGTAAAACTTCCTGAACATGAGGAAATACTGCTTATATTCTATCATCTTCCTCTTGGCGGTGGCTGCAAGGGCCACTGCCCAAGAGCGGGAGGCCTTCGGTGGTGCGGTGGAAGTGATGGGCATTGAGGGTTCGCAGGTGACGTTCAGCTCCATTGGCATTGCCACCGACGAAGACGACGTGCTCGTCAATGCCGAAAGAAACCTCTTCCAGAAGATCCTGTACGACGGCGTGGAAGACTACAACGACGGCAAACCCCTTGCCGAGCGGAACGCCGACGTGCTGAAGTCGTTTTTCCATGCCAAGCACCAGAAAGAGTTTGCCGGCATAAAAACAGGGAAGAAGGATGTGAAGAACAGCCTGGCTTATCATGCCTATGTGGTAAAGTCGCAGCTCGACGGGAAGCCAAAGAAGAATGTGGAAGACAAATATGAAGGCGCGGCCATCATCGTGGTGAATCACTACGCACTTTGCAAGTACCTGCGAGAGAACAAGGTTATTCTCGACGGCGACTCCATTGTGGAGATAAAAGAAAGCCCCAAGCCCCAAAAGTTCAATCCTATCAAAGCCCGCCGAAACAAGGCTAAAGAATAATAACGACGTCTGAAGCCACTGCGAGGGATTCTCAAAAAATATTCCGGGGCACGACACCGTGTCTCGGAATTTTTCGTGCTGTGCGGTTGAGACATTGTTTTTTAGTGCGCCCTGAAGGGGCAATAAGCACATAGCCCAGGGCATCGTCCTAGGTAGCCATTGACGCTGGTCATCGCCCTGTAAGGGCAAAAGCGACTATGGAAATTAACACAGAATCTTGCTACCGAAGGGACGCCAGAAAGGCCATGTCTCGATCTTGCCAAGCGGAAAGCCTGGCTGATGCCGTCTTGCGTTATTAGCCCTGATGCAGCATGTGGTCTACAAACCGTTTCACGCCCTGGCTGATGCTGTGCAGCCCGAACGCCCGGTGGTCGATGTCGGCGAGGGGCATCCACGCCAGCTCGGCCACGTCGTCGGCGGCCTTGGGCTGCACGCCCGCCTCCACCTCTACGAGGAAGAACATGTCGAGCGTGTGAATGGTCATGCCCGAATACAGGTAGCGGTTGGGCAGCGAGAACAGGTATCGGCAGTTGTCGGGGGCGAGGCCCGTCTCTTCGCCAATCTCGCGCAGCAGTCCCTGCTCGGCCGTCTCGTCCATGTCTACGAAGCCGCCCACGAGGTCGAGCGTGCCCTTGGCCGGCTCCTTGGCACGCCGGGCCACGAGCAGCTCGCGCCTGCCCTCGGCGGTGGTGCGCACGATGAAGGCCACCGTAGCCGAACAGGGATTGCCGTAATAGGTGAAGCCGCAGCGGGCGCACCGCTTGCTCTTGAAGTCGTGCTCGCTGAACTCATGGCTGCCGCACACAGGGCAGTACCGGAATTTTTCTAATGGGTGCATCACAACGTTTTCTGATTTTCTTTATACTTTTTCTCGGGCAGGTGCAAAAGTACAAAAGTTTTTTCGTTTTGCAGTCTTTTTTGCATCGAAATCTTGATTCTTAAGTAACTAAACTCAACTTTCGCAAATTTGAAAAGCGACACCCACCGGGCAGTTAAAAAAGAGCCATTTCTTTCTGGAGCAAGGAACCGACAGAAATTCTTCTGCTATCTTTTTATGAAAGAAATTAGAATAATGTGAATAATTTTATCCAGAAAAAAGAAATAATATTTTTTCCGTTACAGGCAGACAAAGCAGGGCAGGTGCGAATGTAGGGGCAGGTGCGAATGTAGGGGCAGGTGCGAATGTAGGGGCAGGTGCGA
>CAMJLB010000030.1 GCA_946406555.1 uncultured Prevotellaceae bacterium
ACCAATCCGCATCAAGTTGCCTTTTCCCTTCATCCTTCAATTCCCCATTATTCCCCGTCTTGCCTTTTATTTACGGTCATTCTGCGTTAATCTTCGAAAATTGCTCGTTTGTTACAACCTTTTTCCGTAACTTTGCACACGTTTAAAGATTGCGAAAACGGATTGCTTCCTATTGTACTTTTTTCACAATGAGCATACAGGAACTACAGAAGCTATACGCCGGGCTGCCACAGGTGGCAGCACTGGCCAAGACCATCGATGGAACGAAAGAACAACTTATCGTGCTTAAGGGCCTGCTTGCCAGCAGTGCTGCCATGCTGTTTAGTGCCCTTGCCACAAAAACGACGGCCCACACGCTGCTCTTCGTGCTGCAAGATGCCGAGGAAGCAGGCTATTTCTATCACGACCTGTGCCAGGTGCTGGGCGATAAGGAGGTGCTCTTCTTCCCCTCGAGCTACCGCCGTGCCATAAAATATGCCCAGAAAGATGCGGCCAATGAGATATTGAGAACCGAGGTGCTCTCGAAGAGCCTCTTGCCGCGCACGGAAGGGGCCGTGGAAGGCATGCTCTACGTGGTAAGCTATCCGGAGGCGCTGGCCGAGATGGTAGTGACACGAAAGAACCTGGACGAACGGACGCTGGTGTTGGAGCATGGACAGACGGCAGAGGTGGACGGTATATGCGAGCAGTTGAGGCAGTTTGGCTTTCGTGAAGTAGACTATGTTTATGAACCTGGACAGTTTGCCTTGCGAGGAAGCATTCTCGACGTGTTCTCCTTCAGTCATGAGTATCCTTATCGCATCGACTTCTTTGGCGACGACATAGACTCCATACGAACTTTCGAGGTGGAAAACCAACTGTCGAAAGAGCGTTGCAAGCGTATCAGCATCGTGCCGGAAATGGCCAACGTGACAGAACGCGAGTCGTTGATGCGTTTTCTGCCAAAGGACACCATCTTGGTGGTGAAAGACTCCCAGTTTGTGTGCGATGCCATCGACCAGATCTATAAGGAAGGCTTTTCTTCACAGGCAAAGATGGAACGAATGGAGGGTGCCACCGAGGTAGAACAGCGCGAGATAGAACTTGAGATGCGACGCGAGAGCCGGATTGTGTCAGGGAGCCGGTTTGCTGCAGACAGTGAGGGCTTTCGGCGCATAGAGTTTTTTTCTTCGAAAAATGGCAGGCCAGAGCATGGAAACCAACCCTATGCGCCATCTCAGGCAACGATTGCCTTCGACATCTCACCTCAACCTCCGTTGAACAAAAACTTCGAGCTAATTGCCAAAACGTTTGAAGACTTTCAGTTGCGGGGCTATACCATATACATATTGGCCGACAGTCAGAAGCAGAACGAGCGACTGAAGGAAATCCTTTCGGCCTCCCAGCCTTCATCGCTCATCGTTCAGCCTATCTTCGTCCCCGTCGACAAAACGCTGCACGAGGGCTTTGTCGACAATGAACTGAAGGTGTGCTTCTTTACCGACCATCAGATATTCAACCGTTTCCACAAATTCAACCTGAAGAGCGACAAGGCGCGCTCGGGCAAGGTGGCCCTGACGCTGAAAGAGATACAGCAGTTTGAACTGGGCGACTATGTGGTGCATGTAGACCATGGCATAGGCAAGTTCGGCGGTCTGGTGCGCATGCCGTTGCCAGACGGTGGCCATCAGGAGATGATAAAGATACAGTACCAGCGCGGCGACAGTATCTATGTAAGCATACACTCGCTCTATAAAGTATCGAAGTACAAGTCGCAAGATGATGGGCAACCGCCCCGAATGTCGACCCTTGGCACCGGTCAATGGGAACGGCTGAAGGAGCGCACCAAAAAGCACATAAAGGATATAGCCCGCGACCTGATAAAGCTTTATGCCACCCGCCGGCACCAGAAAGGCTTTGCCTTCAGCCACGACAGTTACATGCAGCACGAACTGGAGGCCTCGTTCCTCTATGAGGACACTCCCGACCAGCTGAAGGCTACGCAGGAGGTGAAGGCCGACATGGAGACCCCACGTCCGATGGACCGGTTGGTGTGTGGCGATGTCGGCTTTGGCAAGACCGAGGTGGCCGTGCGCGCGGCGTTCAAGGCGGCTGTCGATGGCAAGCAGGTGGCCGTGCTCGTGCCAACCACGGTGCTGGCCTACCAGCACTATCACACCTTCCAGGGGCGCCTGAAGGACATGCCGGTGCGCGTGGACTATCTCACGCGGGCACGTTCTGCCAAGCAGACCACGGCGCTACTGAAGGACCTGGCCGAAGGAAAGATTGACATCTTGATAGGCACACATAAGCTCATTGGCAAGTCGGTGAAGTTTAAGGACCTGGGATTGCTGATTATCGACGAAGAGCAGAAATTCGGCGTGTCCACCAAGGAAAAACTGCGACAGATGAAAACCAATGTGGACACGCTGACGATGAGCGCCACCCCCATACCCCGCACGTTGCAGTTCTCACTCGTGGGAGCACGCGACCTGAGCGTCATTCAGACGCCGCCGCCCAACCGCTATCCTATTCAGACCGAAATACATACTTTCGGCCCAGAGATTATTGCCGACGCCATCAATTTCGAACTGAGCCGGAACGGGCAGGTGTATTTTGTGAACAACCGCATCAGCGAACTGCCACACATAGAAGAGATGATACACAAATATGTGCCCGATGCGAGGGTGGCCATAGGGCATGGGCAGATGAAGCCAGAGGAGCTGGAGCAGATAATTCTCGATTTCTCAAACTACGACTACGATGTGCTGCTCTCTACGACGATAGTAGAGAATGGCATCGACATACCGAACGCCAATACCATCATTATTAATTCTGCCCAGAACTTCGGCCTGTCTGATTTGCACCAGATGCGCGGCAGGGTAGGCCGTGGCAACAAGAAAGCCTTCTGCTACTTGTTGGCTCCACCACTGGCAGCATTGCCTCCCGACGGGCGGCGGCGTCTGGAAGCCCTGGAAAACTTCAGCGACCTGGGCAGCGGCATAAACATTGCCATGCAAGACCTTGACATTCGCGGTGCCGGCAATCTGCTGGGTGCTGAGCAGAGTGGCTTCATCAGCGACTTGGGCTACGAGACGTATCAGAAAATACTGAACGAGGCCATGGCCGAGCTGAGAAATGAGGAAACTCTCTCCGCAAGTCAGGAAGGGGATACAAAAGCCAATACTCATCAGACTAAAGGAGAACCCTTGGGAACAATCGGGGGGCCATTTGTCTCAGACTGCACCTTGGAGTCTGATCTTGAGATGTATTTCCCCGACCAGTATGTGCCCAGCGATTCGGAGCGCATGCTGCTCTATCGCGAACTCGACTCGCTGCGCAACGACCAGGAACTGCAGGCCTATCGCGCAAGGCTGAAAGACCGCTTCGGCCCGTTGCCCCACGTGGCTGAGGAACTGCTGCAGGTGGTGCCCCTGCGACGCCTGGGCAAGAAGCTGGGGTGTGAGCAGATCATGTTGAAGCAGGGACGTATGTTTCTCTTTTTCGTGAGCAATGCGCGCAGCCCTTTCTATCAGAGTGCTACCTTTGGACGTTTGCTCGACTTTGTGGCCGCCAACCCTCAGCGCTGCAATTTCAGAGAACAGAATGGGAAACGTTCGCTCGTTATTGCCAATGTGCCTTCTGTCGAGGTGGCTGTAGGCATGTTGCAAAAAGTGCAGCCAGAAAGCTGATTCTTTCTGGCTGCGCGTGTGCTTTCATCGCAAATCCCCGATTAAAGATCGTCGGGCGTATAGCCTTGTGGCAACTGCCTGCAATTGTAGCCCGAGGCCATGATTTCGCCGTAGGCTCCGGCCGAGCGTATGGCCAGTAGGTCGCCGCGCCTTGTACGGTTCAGGTCGGTCTGCTTGGCAAACACATCGGTAGACTCGCAGATGGGACCCACCACGTCGTAGGTGTCGGTAGGCTCATCGCTCGAGATGTTCTCTATTTTGTGGTATGCCTGGTAGAGGGCGGGGCGTATGAGGTCGGTAAAGCCTGCATCTACAATGGCAAACTTTTTAGTAGCTCCTTCTTTTATATAAAGTGTGCGGGTGATGAGCGAACCGCATTGTGCCACAACCGCACGGCCTAACTCGAAGTGCAGCGTCTGCCCGGGGCGCAGTCTCAGCTGGCGGGCATAGGTGTCGAAGTAAGCTTTGAAATCGGGTATTGGCACACGATTGGGATGCTGATAGTCTATGCCCAGTCCGCCACCCACATTGATGTGCTCTACGATGATGCGGTGCTGTTCGAGCAGGGCCTGAAGCTCGTTCACACGATTGCAAAGTGCCTGGAAGTCGCCCATGTCGAGAATCTGGGAGCCAATATGGAAGTGCAGTCCTACCACCTTGACGTGACTAAGCTGGCTGGCTCGCTCGATGACAGGGAGCATGTCGCGCATGGCGATGCCAAACTTATTCTCGGCCAATCCCGTGGTGATGTTGGCATGGGTGTGGGCACCTACATTGGGATTCAGGCGAAAGGCCACCCGGGCCGTCTTGCCCTTGGCCTGAGCCAGTTCGTCGATGACTTCGAGTTCGGGAACGCTTTCTACGTTGAAGCAGAAAATGTCGTTGTCGAGGCCCAGATTGATTTCCCAGTCGCTTTTGCCCACACCGGCAAATACGATCTTGGAGCTGGGGAATCCTACCTTCAGGCAAGTTTCTATTTCGCCACCGCTGACGCAGTCGGCTCCCAGTCCTGCATCGCGTATGATGCGAAGCAATTTCGGGTTGGCATTAGCTTTTATGGCATAGTGTACCACGAAGCCCTTATGCTTGTTGGCCTCATCATTGATGCTTTGCAGGGTCTTTCTGAGCAGTTCAGTATCGTAATAGTAGAACGGCGTGCGCATGGTGGCAAACCGTTCTACGGGGAATGTTCCTTTCATGAGTATGTGTTGGCGTGTGAAGGGAGGGTTAATTGAAGAGCGTGTTACTCAGACTCTGTAGTGCCCGTTTCTTGTCTTCTTCCTTGATGAGGAAAGAGATGTTGTAGTTAGAGCCACCGTATGAGATCATGCGCACGGGAATGTCCTTCATGGCCTCCATGACCCTTGTCTCGAAGCCGATGTTCGACCAGTCGAGGTCGCCAACCACGCAGATGATACACATCGAGGTGTCGACGGTGACGGTGCCGTACTTTTTTAGCTCGTCCATAATCTCGCCTAGATGGGCAGAATTGTCTATCGACATGGATACGCCCACCTCGGAAGTGCACACCATGTCGATGGGTGTCTGATAGCTTTCGAAAATCTCGAACACCTTGCGCAGGAACCCTGTTGCCAGCAACATCCTGCTCGACTTTATTTTAATGGCAGTGATGTTGTCCTTGGCGGCCACGGCCTTTATTTTTCCATACTCGGTAGCGTTGCTGATGGTTGTTCCCTCGGCATCGGGGTCCATGGTGTTGAGCAGTCGCACGGGTATGCCGGCATACTTGGCTGGTTGCACGCAGGTAGGGTGCAGGATTTTGGCACCGAAGTAGGCCAGCTCGGCCGCTTCTTCGAATTGCAGCTGATGCACGGGCTGTGTCTTTTCTACTATGCGTGGGTCGTTGTTGTGCATGCCGTCGATATCGGTCCATATCTGGATTTCTTCGGCACCGAGGGCAGCGCCAATGAGCGATGCGGTGTAGTCGGAGCCACCACGCTGCAGGTTGTCTATTTCGCCATAGGCATTGCGGCAGATGAATCCCTGGGTGATGTAGACCTGCTGGTCGGGGTGCTGCTCCATGACGGCGGCAAGCTTCTCCTTGATATAGGCGGGGTCTGGCTCGGCATTCTTGTCGGTGCGCATGAAGTCGAGCGCGTTGAGCAGTACGGCGTTGATGCCTTGCTCTTTCATGTAGTTGGCCACCATGTTGGTCGACATCATCTCGCCCTGGGCCACGATGCTCTTCTCTTCGAATGAGGTGAAAAGCTCTTTTGTAAACGAGCGCAGGTACTGAAACTCTTCACGAAGGTAATCGGCCGTCAGCTGGCGGTATTCCTCGGTGGCAAAGAGCTCCTCGATATGTTTGAGATATTTGCGCTCCAGGGTGTTGATTACCTCGTTGGCACCATCGGGATTCTTCTTGTAGAGATAGTCTGAAATCTCGACAAGGGAATTGGTCGTGCCACTCATGGCCGACAGCACAACGAAAACGGGTTCTCCCGATTTGGTGACCAGCTGGGCCACGTCCTTCATTCTTTGTGGCGTACCTACAGAGGTGCCACCAAATTTCATTACTTTCATGTCTATTCTGATTTAGTCTTCTTCTTCTGTTATTTTCAATTTGTTGTAGCTGCTCGTCACCTCTTCCAAGTGCTGATTTTCGCACTTGTAGACGATGCCGGGAAATTCCTGTAGCCACGAAAGGTTGTGGGTAGTCATGATGACGGCCGTTCCCGTCTG
This sequence comes from uncultured Prevotellaceae bacterium, assembly GCA_946406555.1. GTDB lineage: Bacteria > Bacteroidota > Bacteroidia > Bacteroidales > Bacteroidaceae > Prevotella. The sequence goes on from CAMJLB010000030.1 coordinate 6,375, forward strand.
CACAATTTGTCGCAGGACGCCCATGATGCCGTGTGCTGTCTCATTGTCCAGGTTGCCAGTGGGCTCGTCGGCGACGATGAGTTTTGGGTAATTGAGCAAGGCGCGTGCAATGGCGATGCGCTGCTGCTCGCCGCCAGAGAGCTCGTGGGGCATTCGCAGCATCTTCTCTTTCATGCCTACCAGGGTGAGCACCTCTTCTATACGGGCATCGACTTCGTCTTTTCGCCAGCCCGTGGCCCGTAGCACAAAACGCAGGTTCTTGTAGACCGTGCGGTTGGATAGCAGCTGGAAATCCTGGAAAATGATGCCCATTTGCCGGCGCAGCGCAGGCACTTGCTTGCGCCTGATGGTTTTCATGTTGGTGTCGAGCACGGTGGCCTCGTCGGCTTCCTCTATATCGAGTTCCTGATAGAAACTTTTCAGGAGCGAGCTCTTGCCAGACCCCACGCGTCCTACGATGTAGACAAACTCTCCGTCGTCTACATGGAAGTCAACGTTTTTCAGGATTTCTTTCCCGTCTTGTTGGTGTACGGTGACGTTCTTATAGTTTATCAGCATATTCTATTTCTTAATGATTACTTCATTGTTCCATTGGCCTTTGCCTCTCGTCGCTTCTTGTCCCATTCAGGGTCATGCCGACGGTGCAACTCTTCGGCCAGCTGCTCTATGCGCATGCCTTTTGCCGAAAGCAGAACGGTAAGGTGGTAGAGCATGTCGGCAGCCTCGTAGCATAGTTGCTCGTTGGTTCCGTCTACGGCTTCTATGACCGTCTCGAGTGCCTCTTCGCCCACTTTCTGTGCAATGCGCTTCACTCCTTCCTGAAAGAGCTTGGTGGTGTAGCTGCCTTGGGGCATTTCTTGTCGGCGGCGGTCAATGAAGTCCTGAAGCTCGGTGAGGAAGAGCATGGGGCTGGCCTCGTTTTGCTCGCCCCAGCACGTATCGGTTCCCTTGTGGCAGGTAGGCCCTTTGGGGCAGGCCTGCACCAATAGCGTGTCGTTGTCGCAGTCGGCCTTCAGGCTTACCAGCTGTAGGGTGTTCCCGCTGGTTTCGCCCTTTGTCCAAAGGCATTTCCGCGTGCGGCTCCAAAAAGTAACAAGACCCGTGTCAAGGGTTTTCTGTAGTGCTTCCTGGTTCATATAGCCCAACATGAGCACCTTCCTTGTCTGGCTGTCTTGTACGATGGCGGGCACCAGCCCTCCGGTTTTCTCGAAATCCAAGTTCAAGTCTGCAGTCATAGTCTTATGTTTATTCCTTCGTTGTGTAAGTATTGTTTCAGTTCTGGGATGGGAATCTCTCCAAAATGGAACACGCTTGCAGCCAAGGCTGCATCGGCATGGCCTTTTGTGAACGCCTCGCGGAAGTGTTCTTTGCAGCCGGCGCCGCCACTGGCAATGATGGGAATGCTCAGCTCGCCAGACAGGCGCGCCAGTGCCTCGCAGGCGTAGCCCTGTTTCACGCCGTCGTGGTTCATACTGGTGAAAAGAATCTCGCCGGCGCCGCGTTCTTGCGCTTCGTGTGCCCACTCGAACAGGTCGTGGCTGGTGCGTTCGCGGCCACCCTTCAGGTAGCAGAACCATCTGGCCTCTCCATCAGTTTCGGGGTATAAATCTTGTTTTGCATCGATGGCAACAACACAAACCTGACTGCCAAAGCGCTTGGCAATCTCTTCTATCAGTTCTGGCCGTCGCAGGGCAGCACTGTTGATGCTTACCTTGTCGGCACCGGCATAGAGCAGGCGCTCCACGTCGCTCAGTTCGTTGATGCCTCCACCCACGGTAAAGGGAATGTTGATTTCTCTGGCCACACGGGTGACCATTTCTGTAAATGTCTTGCGCTCTTCGTAAGAAGCCGTAATGTCGAGGAACACCAATTCGTCTGCCCCCATCCTGCTGTATGCCTTGCCCAGTTCCACGGGGTCTCCCGCCGAACGCAGGTTGACGAAGTTCGTGCCTTTTACCGTCTCGCCGTTTTTTACGTCGAGGCAAGGTATTATGCGTCGTGCCAAACCCATATTGTTTCTTTTTATACTTATCTGCAATTCATTCTTTTATCAGTGTGGCAAGGTCTATTCTACCTTCGTAGATGGCTTTGCCAAAAACCACGGCAGGTATGCCCGCACGCTCGAGCTGGTCGATGTCGCTCACCGACGACACGCCACCGCTGGCAATGAGGTGCAGGGTGGGGTAGGTGGCCATCACCTCTTTATATAGAGGCGTAGCAGGGCCTTGGAGGGTTCCGTCTTTTGATATTTCGGTACACAGCACCTTGCTCACGCCCATCTCTATATATTCTTTCAGAAAAGGCAATAGCTCTTGTCCTGAGTCTTCTTTCCAGCCATTGATGCTGATGCGCCCATTTCTTACGTCGGCACCCAGTATCATTCTGTCGGCTCCGTATTTTTGCAGCCACTTGTGGAACAGATGGGGATTCGTAACGGCCACAGAACCAACAGTGACCATCGATGCTCCGGCCTGAAAAGCTTCCTCTATGTCGGCATCGGTCTTGATGCCGCCTCCAAAGTCGACGACGAGACTGGTGGCCGTGGTGATGCTCCTGAGCACCTGGCTGTTGACGATATGTTTCGACTTGGCGCCATCAAGGTCTACCACATGAAGCCGCCTGTAGCCTAATCGTTCAAACTCGAGTGCCATGTCGAGCGGGTTGCCGTAGACCTTCTTCTGGTCGTAGTCGCCTTTCGTCAGGCGAACGCAAAGCCCATCGATAATGTCGATGGCGGGAATCAGTTCAATCTGTCTCATAGCTCCAGAAAGTTCTTGATGATTTGCTCGCCTACCGCTCCGCTCTTCTCTGGATGAAACTGGCAGGCGTAGAAATTGTCTTTGTGCAGGGCTGCAGAGTAGGGCAGCACGTAGTCGGCAGTGGCGATCGTCTCAGCGCAGAGCGGCACGTAGTAGGAGTGTACGAAGTAGACATAAGGATGGGCATTTGGCATAGGGCACTGAGAGTCGGGCGTAGAGAATGGAGCAAAGAGCCTACTCTTCAAGTCTTTTATTTCGTTCCACCCCATGCAGGGCACTTTGTCTTCATGCCGGGTGGGCGTGAAGCGTTTCACTTCGGCATCAAATATGCCAATGCAGTCTACATCGCCCTCTTCCGAATGCCGGCAAAGTAGCTGTTGACCTATGCAGATGCCCAGCACAGGCTGAGTCAGCGAACGTATGACCTCGTCGAGACCTCTGGATCGCAGATAGTCCATGGCACCGCGTGCCTCTCCCTGTCCTGGGAAGACTATGCGGTCGGCTTTTCTCAGTTGCTCGGCATCGTCGGTAAGATAGGGCTCTATGCCCAAGCGCCGTAAGGCGTTCACTACCGAATAGACGTTGCCGGCATTATATTTCACTATCGCTACGTTCATAATATCTCGCTCTAACTAAATATAATCGTCTTGTTCTTGTAGGTCAGAATCTTTCGCTGTATATGCTTTGCCACAGCCCTTGAGAGCACAATTTTCTCCAGATCCTTTCCTTTCAGCACGAGGCTGTCGGGCGTGTCTTTATGTGTGATGCGTGCCACGTCTTGCTCAATGATGGGACCTGCATCCAGCTCGGCCGTTACATAGTGGCTGGTGGCACCGATAATCTTTACGCCTCGCTCCCAAGCCTGATGGTATGGTTTGGCTCCCACGAATGCCGGCAGGAACGAGTGATGGATATTGATGATGTGGTGTGGATAGGCAGCTATCATCTCGTCGCTGATAATCTGCATATAGCGTGCCAGCACGATAAACGAGATGTCTTCCTTCTGCAGCAACTCCATCTCGGCCTTCTCCACCTCGGCCTTGTTTGAGTGGTCTTTCTTGATGCTCCACACATAATACGGAATGCCGAATTGTTCGGCCACGTAGCGCAGGTCTTCGTGGTTCGAGACGATGCAGGGTATGTCTACATTGTATTCGCCTGCCTTCCAGCGTGCCAGCAGGTCGTAGAGGCAGTGGCTCATCTTGCTCACGAAAATGGCCATACGGGGCCGCTTGTCGCTATAATAGAGGCTGAACTTCATCTTATAGCGCTGGGCATAGAGCGTATTGATATATTCATAGAGCTTTTCGCGGGGAATGAGAAAACTTTCCAGTTCCCACTCGATGCGCATAAAGAACATACCGTCATACTTGTCGACATATTGGTCCAGATAGACGATGTTGCCTTTGTTGTCTGTAATAAACTTGGTTACTTCCGATATAATGCCCTGTTGGTCGGGGCAGTGCAGTAGCAGTATGGCTGTTGGTCTCATTTTTACACCTTACTATTATAAGATGGGTGCAAAATTACGAATTTTTATTGATAAACAAGCATAAAAACCCGAAAAATGAGAGTGATGGCAACGAAAAGCGATATGAATTGTTGGCAAATCCGAATATTTTTACTATCTTTGCCCTCAGTTTATACTAACCTTTAAACCTATGCGATTATGAACAAGGAAGACAAATTCATCATTACCATTAGCCGACAGTTTGGCACTGGTGGTCACGAGATAGGAGCCGAATTGGCACGCCGCCTGGGCGTGAAACTTCTTGACAAGCAAATCCTTAATGAGGTGGCTCGCAAGTTTTGTGTCGTAGAAGAGGCCATAGAGAAAATAGAGTCGCGTAATCCTCTCTGGCGCGATGATTTCACTCAGTTCTATCGTTCGTATATGGCAGGTGCAGAATATAATGGTCAGGAGCACGACCAGACATCGCATCAGTTGTTTGAAGCCCAGGCCGAAGCCATACGTAAGATTGCCGGGCAGGAGTCGTGTGTCATTATTGGCCGTTGCGGCTTCCATATTTTCCGTGACCATCCGAACAGCCTGAAAATATTTATCCATGCCGATGATAACTGTCGCAAGCGCCGCATAGCCTCGAAATACGACATATCGGAAAGCGATGCCGCTGCCATGATTGTAGACAACGACTACTCGCGCGAACTTTACACGAAGACCTTCACCGGCACCGACTGGCAAGATGCCCGCAATTATGATGTGACGCTCAACGTGCGTAAGTTTGGCGTGAATGGAGCTGTAGACTTCCTGATGCAGTGCATAGAATAGTGGGGCTTTCTATGTGTGCTATGTGAAAAAATCGTGCGTTTTGTGTGCTAAGTCAAAAAAAACAGTTACCTTTGCGCACCGAAAGCACTGCTCTGGTCTGCCGCTGGCTCACATGCATAAGTGGGCGAGAGGAAAGTCCGGGCAGCACAGGGTATCCCACTTCTGAAAGTAGAAGCAGTTGGCGACAGCTGGATATGGAAGAAGAGAACGACCGCCCCGGTCGCTTGCGGCTGAGGCAAGGGTGAGAAGGTGGTGTAAGAGACCACCAGCCGGCGGGTGATCGTCGGGCTGTTCCATCTGGGAGCTGCAAGTTCATGTATACCATCGCCACCAAGGGTTGCCCGTCCGAGTGGCTGAAAAGCCTGCGATGGAGGGTAGAACGCTAGAGACGCATGGCGACGTGCGTAGTAGATAAATGGCAGGCACCCCGCGCGCTACACCAGTGCGCGGAGCACAGAACCCGGCTTATAGGAGCAGTGCTTTCTTTTTCTCACTTCCCATAGTCCTGAATAACAGCAAAAAAACTGCAAACATTGACCATAAAGCAAATCATACGTTTTCTGCAAGTAGACATTTGGCGCATTTCGCCCTATGAGGTATCGCCGGTGAGGCGCCTGTTCTATGAAATCATCAAGGTACTCTATTTGGCCATTCGTTTCTTCACTACGAAGCGGGTGCTCACCCAGGCCGCTGCACTCACCTATAGTTCGCTGTTGGCCCTTGTGCCCATCATGGCCGTGGTTTTTGCCATAGCGCGCGGTTTTGGCTACAACAAGTACATCGAGGTGTGGTTTCGCGATGCCTTTGCCTCGCAACCTCAGGCCGTCGAGATTATCATCGGCTTTGTCAATAGCTATTTGGTCCATACCAAGAGCGGCATCTTTTTGGGGGTGGGATTGGTGTTCATGCTCTACACCGTGCTCATGCTGGTCAGCAATATCGAGGCTACATTCAACGAAATATGGCAGGTGAAGAAGCCGAGAAGCATTTTCCGCACCTTCACCGATTATCTGGCTATGTTTTTCATGTTTCCTATCCTCATCGTCGTCTCGTCGGGTCTCAGTATCTTCGTTGCGACGATAGCCTCTTCCTTGCCCGACTTTCTGCTGCTCGGTCCTTTCGTGCGTTCCCTCGTGAAATTGTCTCCTTATGTGCTTATGTCGGCATTGTTCATAGCCCTCTATGTCTTCATGCCTAACACCCATGTGCGTGTGAAAAATGCCTTCATTCCGGGAATCTTGGCAGGCATTGCCATGCAGTGGCTGCAGTTCTTCTATATACATTCGCAAATATGGGTTACGGGCTATAACGCTATTTACGGGTCGTTTGCAGCCCTCCCATTGTTCATGCTTTGGGTGCAGATATCGTGGACTATTTGCCTTTTCGGTGCCGAGTTAAGCTATACCAGCCAGAATCTGGAATACTACGACTACGATGCCCATACCAGTGACATCAGCCATCGTTATCGCATGATGCTCTGTGCGCTGCTTCTGTCGCGTATCTGTCGCCGTTTTGCTGATGGCAACAAGCCCTATACAGCCGTTGAGTTGCGCAAAACCACGGGCATACCTATTCGAATTGTCAATGACCTGTTGTTCACGATGATAGAGGCCAACTTGATTATCGAGATTGCAGCCGATGAAAAAGGCGATTCGGCGCAGTATGTGCCATCGGAGAGTCTTGACAATCTGAATGTGGGTGTAATGATCGATCGTTTAGAGAGCAGGGGTAAGTGGCAAATCGACCTGCCTATAAGACAGTTTATGAACGAACGTTGGATAGATGCATTGAACAGTCGTTCTGATTATTTAAAGTCGATGCGCAAACTGCGACTTGAAGAGCTGGCCTGCTTACCGGATGCTCCTGCAAAAGATTGTAAAAATAGTGAATTAGGTTCTAAAAAATGACTAATTTGTGTTAAATATTATACTTTATTAAGCAAAAAATTACCAAATACAAAAATTAATATGTACTTTTGTAGAGTGTTTTTCATGGTATTAGATTATTAAGGTTAATTACGGAAGCTGATAGTCGTGAGACAAAATGCTTCTGTTCCCGCTTGCATTTGAAATGATATAACATGCAAGAGGTCTAAAAAAGAGAGCCTGCGAAGGTTCTCTTTTTCTTTTGCTCTTATCGTGGTTCTAGGCAGTCCCGATATGTAATCTTGTCTGAAAACCTATGCAATCTTGTCTGTGCTATTGTCGGCACAGACTTTTTTTTTATACTTTTGCGCGATAAAAAAACGGTTTTATTAGAAATCGAAGCGTTCTTTGAAGAAAATTGCGTACCTTTGCAGCGTCTTTCCCACGAAGGGCCAGCGGCCCCCCCCGTTTTCTTTATGCCGCTTGCGACCGGTAGCGTAGCGATACGCCAGGAATGAATAGGATACAATAACAACAAAATATGACAATGATGACAACAGACACAAGAACAACAAGACGGGGACGGCCGTGGCAGATGCTTCTGCTGCTGGCGCTCCTCGCATGGCTCGTGCCCCAGGGGGCACAGGCCACGCACGTGGACGACACGTGGAAGTATCAGGTGGCACTCAACGGTGCCAACACCGTTCGCATCCAGGTGCCCGTCTACGACCAGGATGGTGCCGACTGCTGGGTGAGCGACGGCAAACTGAAAGTGGTGGTTAACGGAGAGGAGAAGACCTGCTTCAATTGGTGGCGCAACGGCGACACTGACAGCGACAGCGAGGACATCTACGTCCACTTCAGCACCGGGGTGGGCGGCAGTTTCGACATCACGCAGGGCAACAGCGGCAGCCACTTCACAATGACGCAAAGCGGCTACTACGAGCGTCTCATCTACCGCAACAGCGACGGCAACACCTACACCATCTATGCCGTTTGGCGCGTGCCATACGAGTACTTAGGCAAGACGCTGAAATTTACGTGGGACGTAGAGCGCGACGGCAACTCACGCTCCAAGGAGAAGGTGTCGGGCCTCAGCGACGTGGAAATCACCATGCCCGACGCACCTGAGGTCATCCACCCACAGGTGACCATGGCCTCCATGTCCTACAGCGTGGCGGGCAAGATGGAGCTGCCATGGTTCATTGCTACCAAAAAAATCACGGCCTTGCGCTATGAGTACGTCGATGCCTACGGCATCACCGTATGGAATGACATTCCTACCAAGGAGAACAACGGCACCATCTATCTCGATGCCACCGTGCCTCACGACAATTTCTGCGTCGTGGCGAGTTACGAAGACAGCAACGAAGATCAAATCAACAACGTATCCTCCATGGTCCAGAACCTGACCATCATTCACGCCCCCTTGGGCCTCACGGCTACGCAGATTGGCGACGCCAAGGCCAAGGTGCGGCTCGACTGGCATGTGCGCTACCCCAGCGCCGACGACCTCGCTACGAGCGACTACTTCGAGGTGCAACGCTCGCTGACGGGCCAGGAGGCCGACTTCGTGACCATCGGCACCGTGCCCGTGGTCATCAACGATAAGGATCCGCACTTCGCCTACACCGACAGCACCATCGTCAATGCGCTCGTCGCCGAGCACCTCACCGGCGGCTCGTCGCTGCCCAACCTCACCTACCGCGTGCGCCGCATGATTACGCAGACCTGGGGATGGGACGGCAACCCCTGCGCACAGCGCGTGGAGGCGCCCCTCAGCGGCATACACCTGCAGCGGCTGAAGAGCTACACGGCCAAGTGGGCCGACGAGCGGGCCTATACCGTCCGCGTGGATTGGGACTATGTCGATGAGCCTAACGCCGTGTGGGACAGCCGCGCCAAGCTGATGATGGTCGTCACCATGCGTAACAAAGCCGGCGAACAGGTGGACACCAAGACCTACGAACTGACCGACGAAGAGCGCAGCGCACGCACCAAGACCATCGACCTCTCACGCACCTGCGTGAAGTACGACATCCGCATGTATGTCGATCCCGGCACATCGCCGCTGCGCTCCTGGGACCTGCCCGACGCCATGCGCATCACCTCGGCAGCCGACTGGGACGCCTTCTGCCAGCGCGTGAAGGACGCCAAGGGCCAGTACGATGTCAACGCCGTGCTCTGTGCCGACATCACCACCAGTAACTATTGCGGCGCCGACGATGCCACCTACCGCGGTACCTTCGACGGCAACGGCCACACACTGACCTTCAACAACTCGAACTACGACAGGCTGCAGTACATAGCCCCCTTCTACAGTGTGGGCAATGCCACCATCCGCAACCTGCACACCGCCGGCACCATCACCAGCGGCAAGAAATTCGTCGGCGGCATCGTGGCCTATAGCAGCGGCAACACCATCATCGAGAACTGCCGCTCGTCGGTCAGCATCGGCAGCACCGTCAACGGCGACGCCACCAACGGCGGCCTCGTGGCGGTGAAGGATGGCAGCGGCGTGCTCACCATCGTCGACTGCCTCTTCGACGGCAGCTTCACGGGCAGCAACAGCCACAGCATCGGAGGCTTCGTGGGGTGGAGCAACGGCAAGGTGAACATCGTGAACAGCCACTTCGCACCCTCGAAGGTGGAGATAAAGTACGACGGTTGCCGCAACTGGGCACGAATGGGCAACTACGACAACCTCAGCGTCACCAACAGCTACTACACCACGTCGATAGAAACGTCAACCGACGACTTCTTCGTCATACGCAGCAAGGATGACTGGACGGCGTTCAACAATGCAGTGAAGAACGGCAGTGACAAAGACATCAACGTCTTATTGAACACCGACCTGTCGCTCACCACCGAAGACATCATAGGACGAACAGGTCCCACCTCAGGCTGGAACTACCATGGCACGTTCGACGGCAATGGCCATACACTGAGTTTAGACTTTAGCGATGAAGGAAGCTATAATATTGGATTGTTCTACAGCGTCTCGCGCAATACAACAATCAGAAACCTGCGAGTGACGGGCAAAGTATATGGAAGGGATAATGTTTCCGCTCTTGTGGGAGGCTGCGGTGAAGGCACAAACCTGAACATCGACCATGTGTATGTGTCTGCCGATGTTTCGGCTGCTGACGCTAATGTGGGTGGCTTTGTCGGCAGAAGTAATTATGACAGCAAGGTCAGCATCACCGACTGTCTCTATGACGGAAAACTGTACACTCATAAAAATAACCCACAGGGAGCAGCCTGCTTTATGATTGGTGACAAATCCAAAGATAAACGGGGTCTGCAAGACTGGCATCAGACGCGTGTCTATGAGCGCAGTTCTTGTGAGACCAAAACCACTAATTATTATGGCATGAATGTTTGGTGGGGGTATAGCGGAAGTAAGCCTGGTTGGCGAAGGTGGTCCGACACCGATGTCTGTCTCTCTTCCCACGATTTCCAGGAGGTGCCTGAGGACTGCCGCAACATCACCAACCAGGACACCGTGATAGTTCGTATGAACGCCAGCAAGCCCGGTCAGTGGGAGAAGGACGGCAGCGGCAACGCCGTGCCTATCATCAGCATGACCGGTGCGCGCCTGCAGGCAGCCCTCGGCCCCGGCTGGCAGGTGGTCTCTGGCAAGGCCGTTCCCCGCACGGCGACAGTCAGCGTCAACCCGTCGGCACTGCCCGACTTCTACCACGAGGGTACGGGCCGCATCGACAAGGTGGCTCGCGCCGAGACGCGGCAGAGCAGCGTGGTGCTGACATGGACCACCGAGGACGGCGTGCTGGATTACTTCGAGGTGTATCGCCGCGTGAAGGGCACCACCGAGTGGGGAGAACCCATCGCCACCGGCATAGACAGGATGGGCTACGAGGACACTACCGTGTCGCCCCTGCTGAAGTACGAATACAAGGTGGTGGCCGTGACCGACTGCGAGGGCCTGCACACCAGCGAGACCGACGTGGTGGAAGGTTTCTGCAAGAACACCGGTCGCGTCTGCGGCTATGTGCGCATGAACGACGGTACGGGCGTGGCCGGCATAGAGGTGGAAATAGCCCCCTCCGACTCCCCTGAAGGGGGAACGACCGTCACCGTCACGACTGATGACAAGGGCTACTTCGTGGCCGACGAGCTGTCGTACTACGGCCAGCAGAGCATCACCTACAACGTGACGCCCGTGGCCCGCGACAACATCAAGCTGGAGCGTGGCACCATGCCCGTAGAGTTTAACAGCAAGAGCAACGACGAGACGCTGCCCGACTTCATCATCACCAGCGGCCACCGATTCTCGGGCTATGTGATGTACGAGGGCACGAGCATCCCCGTGAAGGGTGCCCACTTCCGCGTGGATGGCAACGACGTACACAATGCCGCCGGCGAGCTGTTGGAGACGGCCTTCGACGGTTCCTTCTCGTTCCGCGTCCTGGGCGGCAACCGCCGCATACAGGCCGTGATGGACGGCCACACGTTCACCAACGGCGGCTACTACAAAGGCGAGGGCGGCCACTACTTCACCGACAACGTGGCACAGATCTACTTCTACGACGCCACGAAGGTGCGCCTCGCCGGTCGCGTCGTCGGTGGCGACGACCAGGGCCGCCTGCCGCTGGAGAACAACCTCTCGCGCAACAACCTCGGCGACGACCTCACGATGGTCTTCACACTGGAGGGCGACAACACCTCGTGGCTGGTCTATGACAACCTGAACCCCACGCTCTCCGAGCGCAACGACAGCGTCATGCACAGCGGCGGCAAACACAAGACCAAATACACCGTGCAGCGCAAGCGCATGACGGTGAAGCCCGACCCCGTCACCGGCGAGTACGAGCTGCTGCTGCCGCCCGTGCGCTGGAAGGTGTCGCAAATCTACTGCAAGGGCTACCCAACGCTGTTCCAGGACGGACAGGTGAGCGAGGTGGTTGACCTGACCGGCTGCCTGGCCGAGCACGACAGCATCTTCGAGGGCTACTATACAGACGTCGATGAGCAGACCATCTATTGCCCCCACGAGACGGCCAACGCCCGCTACAGCCGCATCTATCATGCCCCCGTGGAAATCACTTACCGGCAGCTGAACTACGACTCCTTCGAATACTTCGGCGACAGGAACTACTACGCCACCAGCCTCGACGGCACGAAAGCCGAGGTGCCCTTAGTGGCAAAGGGAATGATTGTGGGATATGAAGTGGATGATAATGCAACCCACAAACCTCAGCTGACGGCAACGGTTGGCGATGGCAATTACAGCGCTTTGTTCGACGGCGATTTAAGCACCGCCTGGCAGGGTGACAAAGTGCCCGTCTATGTGGAGTTCAAGACCGACTATCCTGTCAGCGTGAAGGACTACACGCTGACCACAGCCGGCAATGCCTCTGAAAAGTCGGCATGGAATCCAAAGACCTGGACACTGAAGGCACGGGCGCATGATATGGATGCATGGACTATTATCTCCGCTATCGAGGACGGCAAAACGGGCACGGACAACAACAGCCCCTGCACGTATGATGTCAGCAGCACAGACTTTTATCAGTATTTCCGGTTGGATATTACCCATGCTCAGGAAGAGGGCGATGACAAGAACGTGCAGCTGGCAGAACTGTCGTTCACTTGTAGCGGAAAGGGAAAGGCCAACCCCATCTACGACGACAACTTCCACTACACCTTCGACTATCCCGTGTTCAGCATTGACAGGAAGTACCCCATCGAGATTTCGGTGGGAGAGCGCTACATATATAATAATGATACGCGCGTGGGAAAGGTGGACCGCGTGAACGTGGGCGGCGGCACCGTCAACATACACAACGGCATGAAGAACGGGCTGGAGCAGGAGACCGTACCACTCGACGATGACGGCAAAGGCATCTTCTACCTGATGGCCGAGGCCACGCCGCGCCTGCTGACGGGCGAGAACGCACTGCACACCGTGACGATGACGCTCACGCAGGACGGCACCACCTACGAGGCCGAACCCCTGCGAGGCTATGTGCTGAACCTCTTTGCCACGGGCGAAGGCAAGGACGTGCTGGCCAGCGACAAACCCCTGCTCATCGACATACTGCGCGACCCGCCAGGAAGCGGCAGCAGCGCCACCCTCTCGAAAGGCTCGACATTAAAGCTGGCATACGAGGTGGACATGCAGTTTAAGGGCGGGCTCACCCTGGGCTTCGGAACGGGAACAGGCATGGATACCTATAGCGGTACGATAGCGGGCGGCACTGATAACGGAACGATCAACTCCACTAACTTCACAAACGGAATCAGTCTCGATGTCATCTTCAGCGGAGCAGGAAAGAAAGCCTACTCCTACACGATGAACGTGGGCGAAGACATCACCACGAGCAGTGCCCCCAACATGGTGGGCGCCGATGCCGACCTGTATATCGGCGTGGTGGAGAACACCGTGGTAACGCCCATGAGCACCATACGCGCCATACCCGATGCCATGTACCGGAAGATGCTGGGCCACGAGGGCGGCAGCGTCATAGGCAGCAGTGACAAGCGCGACAGCATAGAGGTGCAGAGCAAGTACGGCTCGATGGTGGAGATAGCACGGGGCACCGGCGCCGACGGCAACCTCTACCACCTGGTGCGCGACGTGTCATTAGGCTACGGCCCTGAGCTGAAATCGCAGTTCATACACTCGCAGAAGTACATCACCACCGAGCTGCTGCCGAAACTGGCACAGGAGATACGCGACCTGCTGTTCACCGGCACACGCGACGAGGCAGTGGCACTGGTCAACAAGACAGGGAAGGCCGTCTATTGGTCGAAGGTGGCGGAGGGCCATAAGGATTTCGGAACAATCGGTGCCTACGAGATGATTAAGCCCGCGGGCAATACGGGGCTGCAAGACGAGATACTGGAGAAGTACAACAACATGGTCTGCTGGATAGAAATGATTATGTCCAACGAGCGTGAAAAACTGTGGGCCTACGACAAGCTGGCCAACTACGATGTGGACGGCGGAGGGACGGTGACCCACAGCGAGACCTTCGAGAGCGAGTACAGCCAGTCGCAGTACATCTGCTACCCCTTCACCACGGCCGACTACTTCGAGAACGACGGCCAGGGCCGCTGGGACAGGTTGGCCGCTTCGGCTGGGGCACTGCTCTCACAGCCGGCACTGCAATCAACCATCAATGCACTGATCGGAGTCATCAACATGCGCGAGGCGAGAAATAATAATGGTGCCCAACCAGGCCAACAAGGCCAAGATGGTCAAAACAATAATCAAAATAACAATAATAATGCAAAAGAAGCGCGAATAAACTTCTGGGGACAGGAATGGTCGTTCAGCATCAAGCCTGTGGCAGAATACAGCAGCATAGGCACCTACGGCTCGCAGAACAACTACAGCCGCAAGGAGTCTTTCAACCTTGTGATGGATAGCAAGAGCCACCTTAGCGTGGATGTATTCCGGGTCTTTACCGAGGCTACCGACACCACGACAACCAAGAGCACGAGCTGGCTTGACGTCTATCACAACGCCAATTTCAATGAGTGGTTGGACATAGTGAAGGACCACGTCAAGGACGGTGTCTCCTACGAGGGCATCACCTACAGCAAGTCCATCTATCCCCGCAGCTTCATCTACCGCACACGCGGCGGCGCCACTGCCAACCCTTGGGAAAACGCACGCTACACGATAGCCTACAAGCCGGGCACGCTGCTCGACGAGCGCACCAAGAAGATTGAGAACCCGAAAATCACCGCCGACCGACAGAGCGTCAGCGGCGTGCCCTACGGCGAGACGGCACGATTCACCATCTACCTGACCAACGACAGCGAGGACCCGGAGGCTGGCGGCAGAAGCCTCACAACCTACAGCCTCTACGTCAGTGACAGTTCCAACCCCTACGGCGCGAAAATCACCTGCGACGGCAAGCCGCTCGACTCCAGCGGACGAAGCGTCATTCTGATGCCCGGCGAGGTGGTGACCAAGGTCATAGAGGTGACGGGAGGCAACAGCTTCGACCTCGAAGGACTGACCATCGGCATCGCCTCCGAACAGGACTGGCGGCAAATCTACGACGAGCTGACACTTGACGTACACTACCTGCACCAGGCCGGACCCGTGAACATCTCGCTGCCAGGCGACAAGTGGGTGATGAACACCTACGCACAGTATGACAATGACCGGGGATGGTACATGCCCGTCATCATCGACGGATTCGACCGTCACCAGCACAACTTCGACCACATAGAGTTCCAGTACAAGGAGACGCTGCGCGGCGATGATGCCTGGACCAACCTCTGCTCCTACTATGCCGACGAGGAGCTGATGAAGGCGGCCAGCGGAGAGCGAGAGCTGATACCCGAGAACGGCAACATAGAGGCACACTTCTACGGCGAAGGCACGGTGATGGAGAAGGCATACGACCTGCGGGCTGTGCTCTACTGCAGAAACGGCAACTCGTTCCTCACCACCTCGTCGCCCATCGTCAGCGGCGTGAAGGACACCCGCCGACCGCAGCTCTTCGGCACACCCGAGCCGAAGGACGGCATACTGCGACTGGGCGACAACATCATCTTCAACTTCTCGGAGGACATAGAGTATAACTACCTGAACGCCATCACCAACTTCGAGGTGAAGGGCGAGGTGAACAACGACAACGTGACGGATGCCGTCAGCGTGCAGTTCACGGGAGAGGGCAGCGTGGAGAGCGAGGCACAGCGCAACTTCAGCGGCAAGGACCTGACCATCGACCTGATGGTGCGCCCCGACAAGACGGGCCGCGACATGCCCCTCTTCTCGCACGGCACCAACGGCAAGCGTCTGCAACTGTGGCTCACTGCGGACTACCACCTGAAAGCCATCATCGACGACCAGACGTTCCTCTCCACCGACACCATCGTCAAGAGCGGATTTACCCAGGTGGCAATGTCTATAGTAGCCCCCTCGGGGGCAGAAGGGGGGGCTCTTACCTTCTACAACGGCGGCAAGCAGCTCGGCTCCTTTAAGATGGCCGAACCCTACAACGGCACGGGCCGCCTCATCTTCGGACGCACCAACGAGACCAACCGCTCGAAGAGCCAGTACTACGAGGGCCGCATGATGGAGGCCCGCCTGTGGTACCGAGCCATGACGGGCGGACAGGTGGGCACCACCTACGGCAGCCGACGGTTGACGGGCTACGAGATGGGACTTGTCGATTACTACCCGATGAACGAGGGCACGGGCGACTACGCCCTCGACAAGACGCAGGGGGCCAACGCGCAGCTGATGGGCGCCTCGTGGGCCATGCCGCGAGGCTGGTCGCTGAGCTTGGACAACGGCGGCGTGGCGCTGACGCAGCAGGCACTGGCCCGCACGGCGGAGCAGGACTACACCATGATGTTCTGGTTCAAGACCGACGATGCGGACGGTACGCTCGTGAGCAACGGCAGCGGGGAGAAAGACGAGGCCGGCGCAGAGAACCACTTCTGGCTCGGCTTCGACGACGGAACGCTGGCCTTCCGCTCCAACGGCATGACCGTGGAGGCGGGCAGCGGCTACAACGACGACCAGTGGCACCACTACGCCATGACCGTGAACCGCGCACGCGGCGTGGCCAACATCTACGTGGACCAGGCACTGAAGGCCACCTTCTCGCCCGACTCACTCGGCGGCATCAGCGGCGGCACGCCCGTCATCGGCGGTTACGTGCCCGGCGTGACGGACAACACCGCTATTGCGTCTGCCCGCACACAGTTCGCAGAGCCAACGGCTGAAACGGGCAACACCGTGGACCTCGGTACGCTTCATGCCGACTATGAGGCACAGGACGGTGACGTGCTCACGGGCTGGCTCGGCGACAATGTGAAAATCAGCGTTGCCAGCGGAGCCACCGTGACGCTCAATGGTGTAACCATCACCACCCCGAACTACTGGAGTTACAAGTGGGCAGGCATCAACTGCCTGGGCGACGCCACCATCGTCCTTAGTGGTGAGAACACTGTCAATGGAATGAATATGTACTATCCCGGCATCCATATCGTCAAGGGTAAAACGCTGACCATTAAAGGCGACGGCTCGCTCACCGTTTCAAGCAAGAACATGGGAGCCGGCATCGGCGGTGGCGATGGTTTGGACTGTGGCAACATCGTCATCGAAGGCGGCGCCATTAACGCTAAAGGGAGCGAAGGAGGGGCTGGCATTGGTGGCGGCAGAAATGGCTCATGCGGCAACATCACCATCACGGGGGGCTACATCACCGCCACAGGCAGCAGATGGGCAGCTGGTATTGGCGGCGGCGACGGAAGCAGTTCTTCGTGTGGCAATATCACAATCACTGGCGGCATCATCAACGCCACGGGCGGTTTCCGTGCGGCTGGCATCGGCGGCGGCTGGTATGGCTCGTGCGGCGACATCACCATTACCGACGGTGTTTACGAGCTGACTGCCACCAAGGGTGATGAGGCCGCTAACAACATCGGCGCGGGTTACGCAAGCTCGGTCGGCACCGTCACCATCGGTGGTACTGTAGGAGCCATCAGCGAAAGCCCCTATACCTACGCCCCGCATCCTGTCACGGGTGTGTCGCTCAACAAGACCAGCACCACGCTACCTATAGGCAGCAGCGAGACGCTGACCGTAACTTTCACTCCGACTAACGCCAGAGATAAGAATGTGACGTGGGCAACGAGCAACGCCGACGTGGCTACCGTGGCTGACGGAACGGTGACCGCCGTAGCACCCGGCACCGCCACCATCACCGTGACTACCGTAGACGGAGGGTATACCGCCACCTGCACGGTCACCGTCATACGACTCACCACGGGCGTGACGCTCAACAAGGTCAACACCACGCTACCCGCAGGCAGCACGGAGACGCTGACGGCAACCGTCTATCCGCCCGACGCCACGGACAAGAGCGTGACGTGGACGACGAGCAACGCCGCCGTGGCTACTGTGGCTGACGGCACGGTGACTGCCGTGGCTCTCGGCATTGCCACCATCACCGCCACCTCCTCCAACGGTCAGACCGCCACCTGCGAAGTGACCGTCATACAACTCACCACGGGCGTATCGCTCAACAAGGTCAACACCACGCTTGTCGTGGGCAGCACGGAGACGCTGACGGCAACCGTCTATCCGCCCAATGCCACGGACAAGAGCGTGACGTGGACGACGAGCAACGCCGCCGTGGCTACTGTGGCTGACGGCACGGTGACTGCCGTGGCTCTCGGCATTGCCACCATCACCGCCACCTCCTCCAACGGTCAGACCGCCACTTGCACGGTGACCGTCACCATCGAGGGCCTCGTCAGCGACATGACGGGCAACATCGACGAACTCTGCATGTTCCAGCAGGCACTGCCGCTGACGCTCATCAAGGCATACGCCACGAAGAGCCCGCAGGGCGACGAGGCCGGGCTGCTGACCTACCTCGCCTTCGACCGTCAGGAGCGGCAGAAGGACAACGACATCGAGACGGTGGCCTATACGTGGAGCAAGAAGATATACCTTGACGACAGGGGCGAGGTGCGTTACGAACTGGATCCCGTGACGAAGCAGGCCACCACGACGCCGGTGCGCGACTACGTGTTCGTCGCTGCGCAGGACGAGATGCTACGCCACATCACCAACGAGACGGCAGCACCCGTGGTGCCCTACGAGGAGCTGACGAACCTGAAGTTCAGCTTCGCCGGCAAGGACAACCAGGTGCTGGTGGAACTCGACGAACTGGCCTCGCGCATCAACCGCAGGAACATCTACGTGACGCTGCGCGACGTGGAGGACAAGAACGGCAACGCGATGGTGTCGCCGCAGACGGCCTGCTACTACGTGACCAACAGCAGCCTGCGCTGGCAGAACGAGCGCCAGACCTGGTTGGCCAGCTACGGCTATGAGGACTATATCTACTTCGACATCCTCAACAACAGCGCGACCTCTCACACGTACACCATAGAGAACTGTCCGCGATGGCTCGACATGGAGGCCTACACCGGCATCATCGGCCCGCTGGGCACCGTAACCATAAGGGGCGTGGTGAACAAGGGCCTGAACGTGGGCACCTACGACGAAATCATCTACCTGACCGACGAGGACGGCGTGGCTGAACCGCTCTACCTGAACCTGACCGTGACGACATCGGCACCCGAATGGTCATGGAGCGTGGACGAAGACCTGCTGAAATACTCGATGAACATCGCGGGACAGGTGTATGTGAACGGCGATATAGACATCGACACGAAAGACATCGTGGGCGTGTTTGACAATGAGAACAGATGCCACGGCTTTGCCAACGTCAGCTACTCGGCACTGACGGGCGAGAGCAACCTCTACCTGACAGTGTACGACAACCAGGCCAACGGGCGCGACCTGTTCTTCAAGCTGTGGCAGTACTCCACCGGACGCGAGCTGATGCTGACAGCCAACGGCAGCAGGACGCTGACATTCCAGAAGTCGGCCATCCTGGGCACCGACACGCCCGTACGCTTCGACGGCGGCGAGCAGTATGTGCAGACCTTCGACCTGAAGACGGGCTGGAACTGGATATCGTTCAACGTGGCCAGCGAACAGCTCTTCGACCTGGGCAACCTGCTCGACGGCCTGCCCTGGAAGGAGGGCGACGTGCTGACCGACATGAACAGCGACGCCACGCTCATCTACCGCAACGGCCACTGGCTGGTATCGGGCGGGGCCAACGTGACCAGCCTCTCGCAGAAGAACGCCTACGCCATCATGGTGCAAGAGGACATCCAGTTCCCCATTGCGGGCAGCATCATCAAACCGGCTGACATGCGCACCATCACGCTGAAGCAGGGATGGAACGGCATAGGCTATACGCCGATGCTGAACCTCACGGTAGAGACGGCACTGAGCGACTACTACGACAAGGCCGAGCCGGGCGACGTCATCAAGAGCCACGACGAGTTTGCCTACTTCACCGTCACGGGCGGCGTGGGCCGCTGGCGCGGCAACCTGGAGTATATGAAGCCCGGCGAGGGATACATGCTGCTGCGCAAGGCGGCAAGCGAGACCTCGTTCACCTATCCGTTCTACGAGCCGGGCTCGACATTCCTCGACGAGTGGTCGTACTCGACGGTGAGCAGCGCGGCACCGGCACTCCGCCGCTCGACCATGAGCGTATCGGCAGTGGTGGAAGGCGTAGAGCTGCAGGAAGGCGACCGACTGGTGGCATACACCAACGGCGAGGTGGCAGGGGCTACGGCTGCTGTCAGCGACAAAATCGCTGACCATTCCGACCCGCTCTACCTGAGCATCGAGGGCGATGCGCAGGCTCCTGTCCGGTTTGCCATCGAGCGCGACGGCGAGATTGTTGCCTCCACTGCGGAGCTGATGACGTTCAAGGCCAATGCCGTCGTAGGCAGCCCCGACGAGCCGACCAAGATAAGCTTCGTGCAGGCCGACCGAGAGGACGGCAAGTGGTACAGCGTGAGCGGCATCCAGCTGCCCAAGCGCCCCACTCAGTCAGGCGTGTATATCTTTAATGGAAAGAAAATCGTGATTAAGTAAGAGAAGTGATGAACAAGAACATTCTATATTCAATTGCTATGCTGCTGGCAAGCCTCACACTGGGGGCTTGCAGCAGCGACAGCGATGACAACAACAACAACGACAAGCCGGCGGGCTACAGCGTGGAGACCGTCAGCCAGGCTCCGACATGGCAAGTGGACTACAGCGGCAGCGAGAGCCGCCCCAACTGGCAGGAACCCAAAACCAGCGACTACGAGAACTGGAGCATCATGCTGGTGCAGCTGGAGGACGAACTGAAGCCCTACGCCAGCGACCAGGACCTCATGGCACTCTTCATTGGCGGCGAGCTGCGCGGACTGACATCGCCCGCAGTGTCGCAAGGGAACACGGATGGCGAGGACGACAGGGGAGCCTTCGTGCTGAAAGCCTACGGCAACGAGGCCGACATGGATGTGGTGAACCTGACGCTGATCTACTACTGCAGCCAGCTGAGACAGACCTTCTCACGCTCTGTACAGATGCCCTACGAAATGGGAAAGGTCTATGGACTGGAGGAAGACCTCGTGCCGCAGTTCACCCTCGGCGTCGCGAAATACCCCGTGGTGATGACCACGTCGCTCGAAACCGTCGCCCAGACACTCGGCGACGACATACAGCCAGCGGCCGGAGACATGGTGGCAGCCTTTGTCGGTGACGAGTGCAGGGGCACTGTCACGCTCGACGAGCGCCTGCTCGGTGACGAAGCCGTCATAACCCTTTTTGCGCGGCATGAGGGCGAGGCATTCACCATGAAGTATTACAACGCTGCCACCAGCCGCGTTTACACCATCCTCGCATCAGCATAGCTCATGCTGGGCATGGCTCTCCACTCGCCTCGCGCGCTCTTTGACTTACTGACACAAACGGATAAAAATCTAGGATATCCTTGGATATTTGGGGAAATAGCCGTATCTCTGAGCCCCGGCGGAATCCGTTTTGTGGCAGTATAGCGATGGATGGCAGACAAGATATGATAGCAAACATTAGATAATATAATAGAAGAAATGAAAGAACTGTATTTTTTTGATGAGACATTCTACTGGGGGCGCTCCGGCAGGCGGGCCACGGTGGCAGAGGCCGAATGTGAACTGACGCAGAGCGTGCGGCCCGACGAACTGCGGGCGGCGGTGGTGAGCGCCCTGAGGGTACACCGCAATTTCAGGGCACGCCCGGTCATCGTGGGGCGGCGGTTCCTCGTGGAGGACTCCGAGGCGGAGCAGGTAGCAGTGGTAAGTGAAGCCGACGGACTGCCTCGGAACGTTGGTACCAAGGAGACCGGTGGCCTGATGCTCTATGTCAGCTACGGCGAGCGTCGCTTCACGCTCCATGTGTTCCACGGACT